>DASQNW010000202.1:0-2588 GCA_035644775.1 Chitinophagaceae bacterium
GCAGGGGTTCAACATTAAATTATTGCTATGCCTAACTCAAAACTTACTGCGCCAGCTCAGTAGGCGGATCGGGCGAAACTGCTCCTTCCACCCCTGGAATTAAATGATTCAATAATCTTTCGTAGGCACCGACAAACGGCAGCATTATCAGAACGCCGAATAGGTTAAACAGCATATGTGCATTGGCAATTGTTTGTTGGGCAGAAGAATTTTTGGAAATCAACAAAACCAATTGTGTGAACCAGGGCAACACCACCATACCGATAAGAATGGTAAATACATTGAACAACAGGTGAAAAAGCCCCGTTTTTACGGCTGCCTTTGTTCTGCCTACAGAAGCAATCAATGTGTCTGCACAGGTACCGAGTTCAGCTCCAAGCATCACTGCAATGCCGGCTGCAATAGTGATCATCCCTTGCGAAGCAAGCCCGATTACCATGCCCACAGTAGCGGAAGAACTCTGAACAACGATGGTAACAAAAGCCCCTGTAAACATTCCCTTCCAGGTGTTCTCCAGTGATTGCAGCCAGCTAATGAAATAGTCACTCTCTTTCAGCGGCTCCACAGCATCCTCCATGGTGAACAATCCGAAAAAGAGAAGTCCGAAGCTGAAAATCACCCGTCCTAATTGTTTATAGAATTGGGATTTTATAAGAAACATCATCACAAAGCCGGCAAGTATCGGAAATGCAGCATAGGCGCCGACATCCAACGCAAAAATCTGGCTGGATACGGTGGTGCCGATGTTCGCCCCCATCACCACTCCCATTGCCTGCCTGAAAGTCATAGCCCGTGAGCTCACAAGCGCAATGGTCATTATGATCACTACCGACGAAGAGTCCAATAGAATCGTGACTATTGCTCCCGATATAATGCCGCTAAAGATATTACTGGTAAACCGGTCAAGGAAGGCTTTGAGCCGGTCTCCGGCCAGATACTTCAGCCCTTCAGATAGGTTGTTTAACGCATAAAGAAATAAGATAAGGCCTGTGAGGATCAGCAAGAGCGATTGCATCAGGTAAGGTGAAGACTTCGCGGCTTACCACCAAAAAATTAATATTATCAAATCGTTATTTACTTCCTGCTAAGACGGCCACCTATTCTTCCAATCACCGTATACTCTTTTCATGTAGGGGCAGACCATCATTATTATTCAACGTCAGCAAAGGCGTAATTTCTTGAGGATGCCCTGTTGACCGTTAACCTGTTTTAATCAATACTTGCCGAATACCTATCCTAAATTTAAAGCGGGTGCGTTTTGAGAAGTTCATCAGGAGTATAGAAACCTGTTTTAGATTTAGTAGCGTCACGAATGCGTTTCACCTTTTCAGGTGTTACAGCAGGCGCATTGTTGCCAAATGAGTTTCTAACAAACGTGATTACCGCGGCTACTTCATCATCCTTCAACATTCCTTTGAATGGTGTCATTGGTACGTCGCCCCTATACTTTTGACCGGCCACTTCTATCGGTCCGTAAAGTCCGTTCAATACCAGCTTGATGAATCGTTCATCACTACCTGTAACCCACTTGGTACCTGTAAGTGGTGGAAAGCCAGCGTTCGGCAATCCTTTTCCATCCTTTTGGTGGCAAGTAACACAAAATCCATCTTTGTTGTATATCACTTTCCCCTTCGTAAATAATTCCTGTTCCTTCCCCTTGAGCTGAGTGGCAACAACAGCAGGTTTTGCTTCTACAAGTTTTCTTCCATTAATGTGTGCTACAGCGGTTCTATGTGCTTCTGCCATCCACTCATCCAGCGGCTTTTTTGCAGCTTCGTTGAGAATGCGCATACCTGTATTTTTATCGAGCCTGGAAGCCGCAGTGATGGCTTCCAACCGCACTCGCCCATGACTATCGGCAGCTGCTTTCATAAGCAGGTCAGCCTGGTCTATCAATTGGTGGCCGTTGTAACGAACAGCACGAACGGCAGCAGATCTGACCCGGTAATCTTTTGATTGCAGCAATTGCCGGAGCAGCCTCTGGTCTATCTTGTTTAATCCCCAACTAAGCCAAAGTGCTTCAAGTAAATGATGATTATACTCCGGATCTTTTTTATCTATCGTTGCTATCCATGCACCTAACCGCGACATTACTTCTGCAGCGTCTCGTCCTCTTAACTCTCGCTGGGTGCGATAGCGGGTTCTGTATTCTGGCGACTTAAGGTTATCGAGTAACTGATTGATGCTTGCTCCAGCGATATTTGCTGGTGTTACAAGCTGCCGTGCAGGATACGTGATGCGGTAGATCCGTCCGTGTTGTTTGTCGCGTAGTGGATCGCGGGCATTATGCTGCATATGGCCAATCAACACGTTGTGCCAGTCCGCAATGTAAAGGGAGCCGTCCGGAGCAAATTCCAGATCTACCGGCCTGTAATTCCGATCATCAGATACTACAAGATCATGACGGTACTTGCTTTCGAAGCCAGTGCCATTGTCCTGAATGGTGTGTTGTTTGGTGCCTAAAAATCCAATGGTGTTATTGAGCAAGACATCGCCTTGAACTTCGTCTGGAAAATGACGGCTGGAAACAAATTCTAATCCTGAAGTGGGTCGCACCCGCTGTGATTCTACAATCAAATCTTTGGACT
>DASQNW010000203.1:0-4343 GCA_035644775.1 Chitinophagaceae bacterium
GATGGGGATGGCGATTATGATCAACTTTATTCCTTTGGTGCCCGCTCATTTAGCATTTGGAATGGGAATACCGGCAAACAGGTTTATGATAGCGGCAATGAAATAGATATGATCACGGCAAGCAAAGGCGCTTACCCGGATAACAGAAGTGATGACAAAGGATCTGAGCCTGAAGGGATCGTAGCCGGCCGAGTTGGGAACAATAATCTTCTGTTTGTTGGCACCGAACGCTCAAATGGTGTATTAGTATACGATGTTACTAATCCTGTTAAGCCCCGATTCCTGCAATGGCTAACGGCAGGGCAGGGACCTGAGGGTTTGCATTTTGTAGCCGCAGAAAATAGTCCCACCGGAAAATCCATGCTGGTTGTAAGCAATGAAGTTGATGGAGTGGTGAAGATATTTTCAACCAACTAATGTTAGATAGAATTTATCAGGGCGGTCTGCAGTTTTGTTCAGACTGCCCTGATTATTAAGACTAATACAAGAGCAAAAATCACGGCCTTGCTTTCTATTTTACTGCTGTCAAGCTTCACAAATCTGTTTCAGCTTCTGTAAAGCTTTTGGCCATGTTTGTTCAAAGAATGGTTTAAACTGTTCGTTGGCATCAATCGCAATAGAGACGATGGTTTTCCCATCTTCTCCTCTGAAGCTGTAATTTTCCAAAGCACCCGCCCAGCTCTCAACAGATGGTCCGCTGGTAATTTCATTGTTACCATCCAAAAAGCCCAGATGCTCAATAGAAACGAAACTGTTTGGTATATTTTCCCTGATTCGGCTTACCATTCCTTCCTGCTTTCCCTCTTTATTCACGCCAATGAAGCGAATTTTTGAATCCTTTTCCCAGGAGCCTTCATAATACGACGTCTCACAAAATGCTGTTGTCCATTGGCGGTAACCCTTTTCATCGAGCATAGTGTTGTAAACTTTCCCGACCGGTGCACTGATTGATATTTCATAGTGAAGCGTTTCTAATTTGTCTGCCGCTTCTGCATATTGTTTGAAGTTATCCAATATCGCCTGCCAGCCGCTACGTTGCAGTTCTTCCGAATGGGTGTCCTCTGCTTCGAAGCTTTCTGTGACATGAGTGACGCCACCGTCTGAAGTAAACGAAATGTTTACTTTTCTACCATCTTCTATCTCATAAGCAATTTCTTTGTGCGGTAATACTTTAGTATAGACGCCGTTAAAATCAAATCCCATATTGCCGTCGCGGGCTTCCATGCGGTAAGAGAATTTACCAGCTTCTCGCAAGTCGTTTTCTGCTTTGGGTGTATGCCAGTCAGCGGAGGCATTGTTCCACTTTGTAATATGCTCTGGCTTTGTCCATAAACTCCATACTTTTTCAACTGGAGCATTGATTGTTGCTTCAATCTTTATAATTGTTTTTTCTTCTGTTATCATAACATTGGTATTTAAGAATTTAATTGTTAGTCAAATTTATAAAATGCTTGCGCTGTATGCACTGTGTGATCCCGACCAAAAAAGGATCTTTTGCGACAATGCATTCACGCCAAACAAAGATGGCAAGAACGATCTGCTGACTGGGTTTCCAGGGGGTATCAAAGCTTTCAAATACATGGCCATCTACAACAGCTATGGCGAAAAGATTTTTAGAACAACAGATCATACCAAAGGGTGGGATAGCAATTATAGAGGGTGGCCGCTAAGCACAAAGGCTTTTGTATTGCTGGCAGAGCAACAGATTACAAAGGGGAATTAATGTTGAAGAAACAAACAGTAACATTGATACGGTAGAAACGGGTTGATCTTCGCTCCGGTACTTAATTGTTCCCTATAACTTCGTAGCAAATTCTTTAAGAATGAAACAGCAATTACGGGGCTTCACTATATTTTTTTTACCGATGTTCATTCTACTTGTTGCGACAACACATGCAAGGAGTGGTAATACAAAGAATACGGCTGCTGCATTGCCTGTTGAAGGCCGATGGGATCTCACGATTCAGATGCAAGAACGAACTGCTCCTTCCTGGCTTGAAATCACCCACTCCGGATTAGCTACACTTGTTGGCCAATTTGTTGGCTCGGGTGGTAGTGCCCGGCCTATTTCGCAAGTTCTGTTTGAAAACAACAAGATCAGCTTTTCTATTCCGCCGCAGTGGGAACGCGGCAGCAACCTTTCTTTTGAAGCAACCTATAGAGGAGATAGCCTATCGGGCAGCATTACGCTACCAGATGGAAAAACCTACCCATGCAAAGGAGTTCGTGCTCCATCGCTGCAAAGAGATAAGACACCAGTTTGGGGCAAGCCAATTGCTCTCTTCAATGGCAAAGACTTGAAGGGCTGGCATGCATCGGGCAGCAATAATCAATGGATGGTAGAAAATGGAATTTTGAAAAGTGACAAACTTGGAGTTAACTTGATTACCGATGTGTCGTTTACCGACTTCAAACTACAGGTAGAATTCCGGTATCAGAAAAATGGTAATAGTGGTGTGTATCTGAGAGGCCGCTATGAAGTGCAGATTGCTGACGATGGCGATGCCCACCCCTGGAAAGGTGGGTTCGGCTCCATCTATGGCTTCATTGCACCTTCGCAAGTGGCGGCAACAAAACCTGGAGAGTGGCAAAGTTTTGATATCACATTTAGGGGTAGAATGCTGACCGTTGTTGCTAATGGAAAACAGATCATTTGTAACCAGGAGATTCCAGGCATCACGGGAGGTGCTCTCGATAGCCACGAAGGCAAAGCGGGACCCATTATGCTGCAAGGCGATCATGAGCCTATTGAATTTCGCAAGATTATTATTACGCCTTTGAAGAACTAGTGCACCTGTACTTTTTCTTCCCGTTTGAGGCGGTAATAAATGACGGAAAAAGAATGGCTAAATTCTTACGGCTGTACCAGTTGCTATTACCATGAGCATGCTGCCGCCGCTACCTATTGTTTCGAAGTCCAGGTCTATAGCCACTATGGCATTTGCGCCCATTTGCATGGCGTTTTCTTCCAGCTCCCTCAATGCACTCATCCTCGCCTGGTCAATCACCCTCTCATACGTGCCGCTACGGCCTCCGACGATATCCCTGATTCCTGCAAAAAGATCCTTTACAATATTGGCACCGATGATGGTTTCAGCCGTTACAATGCCCATGTATTGTTGAATAGGTCGGCCTTCGATGGTGTTTGTGGTAGTAAGTAACATGTGATGTTGTTTGGCAGGAAAGGTAGGAAAATTGATTGTGTGCTTTCCGGTGTTGTAGCTCTTTCGATGATATCATTGATGAAAGGTGAAAAGAAAGCTTTGAACGCAGAATGCAGGTTTGTCAAGCAGCATATTTCAACGGCTCTTGGGTACCATGTTTGCGCAAACACGACATAGCACACCATTAGGAAAAGGCAATTTTCACACGAGATACTCGAACAATCTGTAAGTTTATTGGAAATTGCACATACATATGCAACAAAAAATATTAATTGTTACTGGAGATGGTGGTGAATGTTATGAAGCTCTGTATGCTGTTCACCGCTTTGCCGAAGCAGGCATATCCACAGTTGTTGCGGCTTTAAAAAAAGGGCCAATGCACCTGGTGATACATGATTTTGAACCAGGGTGGGATACCTACATTGAAATGCCCGGGTACAAGATGGATGCACAGATCACTCTGGCGGACATTCACCCTGATGATTATTCAGCCATTCTTTTATTAGGCGGCCGGGCACCAGAATACCTGCGCAACCATCAACCCTTGCTCCATATCGTTCGACGATTCCATCAGGAAGGCAAATGGATTTTCGCTATCTGTCATGGTATTCAAATTCTGGTAACGGCAGGCATTGCCACCGGAACCTGCCTCACCGCTTATGAACATGTACGCAGCGAAATTGAAATGGGAGGTGGTATTTATGTTACACAACAGGCGGTACGTGATAAGAACATTGTAACGGGGCAGACCTGGCAATCACATCCGGAATTTTACCGCGAAGTATTTGCCTGCCTGAATGAAAAAGTTCCCGCTGCAGTAGCATGATATTATTCAAAGAGAGAAAGGATTTGTAGTAACACTTACTTCCTGTTTCAACATTTAAAAGGACCAAAACAAATCGGTGCAATTAGCCAATATTAACGGGCACCTTATTCACTACAGGCATTTACATGCGAAGGAAAGAGGTCGAACCTTGGTGTTTCTCAATTCCGTTGGCACTGACTATAGAATCTGGGATGATGTGGTCGATATAGTTAAAGACCATGCATCTATTTTACTGCTTGACAACCGTGGTCATGGGTTGAGTGATGTAGTGGAAGATACGAGGGGGTTAAATGACTTTGTAACGGACACGGCTGTTTTATTGGATCATCTTTCGATTAACCATTGCACGATAA
>DASQNW010000204.1:0-2875 GCA_035644775.1 Chitinophagaceae bacterium
AAGACGATACACCAGCCTGCACTACCCAGGCTTGTAACCTTCGAGATAATTATCAGGTTTTACAAAAAGAAGGCTATGTAATCATTGGCATCAGCCCGGATGATATGGCCAGCCATAAACAATTTGAAGAAAAATACAGACTCCCCTTTCCGTTACTTGCTGACCCGCAACACAAGATCATCGAGAAATATGGTGTATGGGGCGAAAAGAATCTATACGGCCGTAAATACATGGGCTTGCACCGTACTACCTTTGTGATCGATGAAAAAGGCCGGATCATCAAGATTCTGAAAAAGCCAAAAACAAAGATGCATGCTGAAGAGATCCTAAAATAATTGTGTATTTTAGCTGTATCCGGTACCGTTATGAAAAATCTATTCCTATACCTTACGCTATGTCTTGCATTTGGCTGTACAAAAGCCGATCTAGACAAAAAGCATCTTACAGGAAAATGGCGGCTTGCAGTAAGCCAATATAGTACAGGAATCAGCATCAATACGTTTACGCCTGACCCAAACCGACCGGTTTTTATAGAATTTAAAAGCAATGGTCAATTTAAGATAGACACTACACATGTATACCTGATGTTCCAAGGCGTTACCATGTATTATGATCGTTATCAATTAAAAGGCGACACACTGAACTTGTATAAAAGTAATAGCAATGATACGCTAAGGTTCTTTGTTGAATTGAATGCCGAACTGGCTTTATATCATGCAGGATGTCGGGAGTTGTGCCTGGATACTTTCAGGCGGTAATGCTAAATGATCCACTCTACCTCTCCCACCTCAAAGCGTTGTTCCATTCCATTATTGGTGATCAGTTTGCCATCTGGTGAAACACCTTCAATTAAGGTTTCAAACACACGGCTCCCTTTCTTGAGCTTTACCTTTTCCCCCCTCTTGTACAAAGCCTTTTCATAGTCTGCTTCAATAGATGCTTTGTCTCTATATAATTGTTCCAGCACTTGTTGCAAGGCATGGTACAGTTCATGAGCCAGTGTTACCACATCATAATCCTGACCCGTGATCTGTTTCATAGAAACGCCTTTTTGCACCTCCTCTGAAAATACTGTTTGATTGATATTGATACCAATACCAACGACTGCAGTTTTCCAAGTATTTCCACTCAACAGATTTTCAATCAGAATGCCCCCTGCCTTTCTGTCACGCCAATACAGGTCGTTAGGCCATTTTATAGTGACCTCCTCATTTATATAATTGTTAAAGAAGCGTTTTACACCCAAGGCTATGGTCTTACTAAATAAGAACGCCTCACTTAGTTGCAGTGGATGAGGCTGCAATATGATGCTGGTAGTAATGTTTTCACCGGCTAAAGCTTCCCAGCTTTTATTCCGCTGCCCTTTGCCCCTGGTTTGATAGTGCGCCAATATAGCCGTACCATGCTGTGCCATACCTGCATGCACTAGGGCGGTGGCATAGTTGTTGGTGCTATCTACCTGTTGCAGTTCTATGAATGCATGCCCGATTGTTTGATGTTGAGGTAACAATTTGCCTTACTTTTGGCGCAAAGCTATTCATCCGAATTCTAAAAATACCAAGGAAGGACAGCACAATATTTTTAAACAATAAATGACTGATATTTGGAAAGATTAGGCGTTTTATCGAATAGGAAAAAAGGTGTAACTAAGCTCACCCGTAATTCAAAAATTTTCAAAACGATCATCAAGGCCATCGAAGATAAAAAAGGGGAGAATATTGTTTCGCTTGATCTGCGAAAGATCAATGAAGCAGTGGCAGACTTCTTTATCATTTGCGAAGCCTCTAATGGACCCCAGATCCGTGCCATTGCGGATCAGATTGAATATGAAGTGAAGCAAAAATGTGACGAAAACCCCTACCACCACGAGGGTAAGTCTACTCTGCAATGGGTACTCATTGATTATGTCAACATTGTTGTACATATCATGCTTCCGGAAAACCGCAAATTTTACAAACTGGAAGAGATGTGGAGTGATGCTTCCGGAGAGGAACACAACAGTTAAACCCTTTACTTGTTAATTCATAAGACTTTCACCGGTTAAGTCCTGTAAAAGTCCTTATTTAGCAACATTCAACTATATTTATTACAATGTCACAAGATTCATATAAACAAGACAACAAAAGGCTCCCGAAGTTTTCCCGTAACAACGGCGGTGAAGGCGACACGCCCAAAAAAGGACCCAAGTTCAGTATCTACTGGGTGTACGCCATCATTTTTGCCATCCTCATTGGCTTCCAGTTCTTTGGACCATTCACTGCTACTTCCGGTAAGACCAATTACGAGAATTTCAAGCAAATGGTTGCGGCAGGTGATGTAGAAAAATTTGTTATCGTAGACAACAGAGATATGGTACGGGTATACCTGAAAAAAGAAAGTGTGGCCAAATACCAGAATAATACGACTTCTTATACAGGTAAACTGAATGCAGAAGGGCCCCATTTATATTTCAAGATTTCATCGAATGAAGATGTACGTAAAGAATTAAGTGAATTCTATACGGCTAACAGCATTCCCCGCGAAAACCAGCCGATGTCTGACGTGGAAAATGAAACCAACTGGTTCAGCCCGATTCTGCAAACCATTCTACCGATCCTGATCTTTATTGGTATCTGGATCCTGCTCATGCGCAAAATGGGCGGTGGTGCCGGCGCCGGTGGTGGCCCTGGTGGTATATTCAATATTGGTAAATCAAAGGCTACCCTGTTTGACAAAGGCACTCGTGTAAATATCACTTTTGCTGATGTAGCCGGATTGGATGAAGCAAAAGTGGAAGTGATGGAGATCGTGGATTTCCTTCGCAACCCTAAAAAATATACAGCCCTTGGTGGTAAGATCCCTAAAGGTGCGCTGCTTGTAGGTCCTCCGGGTACGG
>DASQNW010000205.1:0-3411 GCA_035644775.1 Chitinophagaceae bacterium
CGGTATTGATCTTCAGTGAAGGCCTTTGTAAGAACGAATGGCATCTGCGGCCACTGAGAAAAGGCACCGCAAGGCTGGCAATCAGTAGCTGGGAACAAGGCATTGACGTAACAGTGGTACCGATGGCGTTTAACTATAGTAGCTTTCGATGCTTTGGGAAAACTGTTCACATTAATATTGGTGACCCGCTGCCAAAAGCTGACGTTCTGCAGCACGGATCAGAAGGTAAGAGGCTTGTATATTTCAATGAACTGCTGCAGCTACAACTTAGTGAGTTGGTATACGAAATAGAGCCATCAGACAAAACAAAGTTGAAGCGACTTTTTAATGTGAAGCAAAGTAGCGCCTCGAGAATTCTTCTTGCTCTTCCCGCTGCTGCAGGGTGGCTGTTGCATGCACCCCTTTTTTATTCCATTAAACTATTTGCAAACAAAAAGTTTAATAACGAACACTACGATGCAGTAATGCTTGCCTTGCATTTTTTGTTGTACCCATTTTACCTGCTGATCGTCATTGCAGCAGGCTTAAAGTTTTTTGGTGGGGCAGCTTTGGCAGGCATACTTCTAATGCCGTTTACCGCGTGGGCGTGCGTGCAGCTGAAGAAGCCATTGGATGACTGAAGACATAGTGTTTGCCGATTTCGTTAAACTTCTTACTCTTTCAGACTACCAATGAAAAGAGAACTAATTTCATTTCTAAACACTAATATATGTTACTGATAATTTTAGGGATCATTATACTACTTGCATCATTTGGCACACGGGGCATTCCCAATCTTGCTTCACTAAGCAGAATAGGACGTTTTATTGGAATTGCATTCCTCCTGCTCGGGATTGTATCAAGTGCTTTCGTGCAGATTGAAGCAGGCCAGGTGGGTGTAAAAAAGCTATTCGGTAAGGTGCAGATGTCAGTTCTTTCAAGCGGTTTAAATGTGATCAATCCTCTTATGGAAGTAGATCGTTTGGATGTGCGTACGCAGAACTACACCATGAGTGGCATCAATGATGAAGGTCAGAAGTCCGGCGACGATGCTATCAAGGTGTTGACTGCGGATGGTCTGGAGGTGACCATCGACTTAACGGTGCTGTACAGGGTGTTGCCATCAGAAGCACCCCGTCTTATAAAAGAAACCGGAAGTGATTATGAGTTTAAAATCGTTAGGCCTATTTCCCGCACGAGGATCAGAGACAATGCGGTTTATTATGAAGCGATCGCCTTGTATTCGACGAAGCGTGACGAATTTCAGGCGAGGATTTTTAAAGGAATAGACGCTGACTTCAAGAGCAGGGGCCTTGTTTTGGAAAACCTTCTGGTGCGCAACATAACGTTGCCGGCTACAGTGAAGGGAACTATCGAGCAGAAAATACAGGCAGAGCAGGAGGCGCAAAAAATGCAATTTGTGCTGGCGAAAGAAAGACAAGAAGCAGAGCGTAAGCGGGTAGAAGCTCAAGGCATATCAGATTACCAGCGTATAATTTCTGAAAGCCTTACTGAAAGGCAACTTCAGTATGAGCAGATAAAGGCTACCATGGAAATTGCAAAATCACAAAATGCAAAAATTATTATGACGGGAGGACGCGGCAGCACTCCGGTGATATTAGATGCAAAAAACTAAAGGGACAGCAGGCATCAGGCGCTGTGCTAGAATTGGTAGGGTAGCAATGGCTACCCTTTTTTTTGTTTCAATTGCTCTTGGTAAAATTGACAGCTTTCTTTCATCACACAATCTTTGTGATGCGGATTGGATGGCCTGCAAATTTCACGACCAAGAAAAGAGATCGCCATGCCGGCCTCGCTCCAATCTTTCTGCGGGAGCTTTTCCATCATTTGTAATTCAATCTTTTTCGCGTCGCTCGTCGTAGCAATTCCTAAGCGTTGCGCCACCCGTATTACGTGGAGATCTACCATCACACCTTCTGCTTTTACTTTTGCTTCCCGTAAAATGACGTTTGCAGATTTTCTGCCGATGCCGTGCAGGTTCACCAGTCCTTCCATCGTTAAAGGGATGTTTTTATCCTCCTTTACCTCCTGTGCAATGGCAATTAACCAATTGGTTTTTTTGATGTAGCTGCGGACGGTTTTCACATAAGGATAAACCATTTCAGGCGTGGCTATGCTCAAAGATTTCATGTCAGGAAAGGCCTTGAATAAGGCTGGCGAAATAAGGTTAATGCGGTCGTCGGAGTCGCGTGCAGATAAGACCACCAGCACCAATAACTGGTAAATGCTTTCGTAGTTCAGCGGATGTTTGCGGCCTTTATATTTTCTCATCAAAGGCGCCAACACTGCTGACCAATCCGTTTCGTTCCTTGCTTTTTTGTTTGTCGCCATGATCAGGGCTTCTCTATATATGCAAAAAGCCGGAAAATATCCGGCCTCGCAAAATGAAAGAGAAAATTTATCCTAAAGCTACCCGCTTAAATTCCAACACCTGCAAGTCCTTGTCGACAGATTTAAGGTAATCACCTACTGATTTGCCATTATCCTTTACAAAGGCCTGGGCGAGCAGCGTGCTTTCTTTGAAGAATGCATTTAATTTACCTTCCGCAATCTTTGCCATCATTTCTTCGGGTTTGCCAGCCATCTTTGGATCTTGTTTCATTTGATCCATCACGATGTCCTTTTCGCGGCTAACCACATCGGCGGGCACAGAAGCTGGGTCTACAGCTACTGGGTTCATTGCTGCAATCTGCATAGCAATGTCTTTACCAACTTCGCCTGCGTCCCTATTGAAACCCACAAGCACACCCATTCGGTAGGCCCCGTGAATGTAAGATGCTACATAAGGTGCTTCGATGCGCTCGAAACGCGCCACACCGATTTTCTCACCAATGGAAGCGAGTTTGTCGTTGATAAGATCTGAAACTTTCGCACCAGACACCGTTACTTCGTTCAGTTCTTCAGCAGATGTTACATTGTTTGCTACTGCAGCATCTGCAATGCTTTGGGCGAATGCTACGAAATCAGAATTCTTAGAAACAAAATCTGTTTCGCAGCTGATAGTTATAATAAAGCCGCTTTTGTTGTCAGAAGTTGTTTTTGCGATCACCACACCCTCTTTAGCTTCGCGATCGCTGCGCTTTGCAGCTACTTTTTGACCTTGCTTACGCAGCCAATCGATAGCTGCTTCGAAGTCGCCGCCTGTTTCTGTCAAGGCCTTGCGACAATCCATCATACCGGCACCAGTTGCCTGGCGTAGCTTATTAATATCCTGAGCGGTTATAGTTGCTGTTGACATAAAAACTAATTTCAAGTTTGGAAAACCTTTGCAGGATCAAACCAACTGGTTTGCACCTGCATCGACGATTACAATTTACTTTCTGCACATCTGCAAATTGCATATCTGCACATTTACCATCTGCACATCTACACATCGCACTACCTTCTTCCGCCGCCTGGTCCACGACCACC
>DASQNW010000206.1:0-4805 GCA_035644775.1 Chitinophagaceae bacterium
ATCGCTTCCTGCACTGCTATCTATCTGGCTCAATAAGACCTTTTGCACTACTTTTTTTGACTTTAGGATCTCAAGGATGTTATCCCCTGCGAAAATGCTTCCCCCACTACCCAAACTAGCCAAGTTGAATCCGAACTGCGAGGCTAATCCTGCCATTGCTCCCCCGGATGCAGATTTTTCCTCTAGAATAAAGGTGCAAACAGCCATGTACTTGGGCTTTTGGTTGTGGTAATATACAAGAGATGAGATTACACCTGCAACCAACACCAACAAAAGCAGCCACCATTTTTTTAAGATATAGGTTGCAAAGAACGTTCTGAGCACCTGCGCAACGGTGGATATGCTGTAATAATCTTCTGTATTCTCTTTCATAGTAATTCCCTATGCATCATTTCACTTACCATGCACAGCTTCGCCTCCTCAGCCACAACAGCATTGCAGCTACAGCGAAAAAGTATTGACACCAAACATTGCTCTCATCACGAAGCTCTGTCCATAGAACGCCTGGAAACTTATCTTAAGATCAACGCCAGTGCTGTTATCAAGCCGGATAATGCTGAAACGATAACACCCGTTCTAGCTGCATCAAATCCGTTTTTCGGCTTCTCGGGTACGAAAATGCTTGAGCCCGGGTGTATTCTCGGGTAAGCCTTAAATATCCCCAGCGGCCTTCGGATCTTGGCAGAACCGCCGTTTGCGTATATCACAAACGTCCGGCTGCGCTTCCCCAACGGTGTCACTCCTCCTGCATCTGACAAATAATCTTTCAAATCCTTGCCCCTTTCATACATAATGTCCAGTGGCTTGAACACTTCGCCACTGACACTTACTGTATTGTTTAGACGAGGAATAATTAGCTCATCGCCCTCTTCAAGTGTTATGTCATCCCTGCTGCCTGGATGTTTTAGAATGTATCCTAAGTTGATAGCCACATCTGTAGTGGTCTTAGAAACCGCCTGGTTTTTTGCCCTGCTAACCGTTGTATCACCTTCAACAGATTGAAATAAACGAAGCACGTTAGATGTGTCAACGACTTCCTTTTTCTTGCGAATAAGCTTGGCCCCGCCTACGTTTGCTGTATACAACAACCCGCCCGCCCGGTTGATGAGCGAGCTTAACCGCTCTTCTCTGCTTTGAAGAGTGTACACCGCAGGCATCAAAACCTCTCCACTAACGGTAACGCTTATCTGTTCTTTATAAAAAGGATCTACTTTAACAGTGACAATATCAAAGGGGCTCAAAGGCACATCGGTAGCACTTCCTGCCAGCTCCTTATTACCGTCAATGCGGATTAGCTCCACAATATTGCTTCCCGACCTTTTGATGTCTACATCTCTTTTGCGCCTCGAAATTTCTATGCCCATTCCGGTAGCATTGTCAGAAAAACCTTCAGCTTTGAAAATGAGCGATTTTAGAGAAAGTCCGTCTTCATAACGATAGATTCCCGGTTTGCGCACAGCGCCATTGATGGTGACCGTGGTTGTGTCGCGCAAGTCAAAAATGGACGCGATATGTATACTGTCTTCCTTTTGCAGCGGAAGTCCGTCTACCTGGCCAGTAATTATAGGCTTTAGTTCTACCGCAATGTATTCTTTCGTGAGGTCTTGCCTCGTGCGGACCAATAGTGCTCTACCAGTAAACACATCTTCTTTGAGACCCTGAGCTTTATTAATGATGCTCTTCAATGTCATTCCGTTTTCCAAGGCATAAGCACCTGGCTTGAACACTGCACCATTTATAATCACCCTGTTGTTGTAGCGGTTGATCACAGAATCTATAAAATACTCGTCCCCATTGAGAGGCTTGAAAGCTGCCAGTGAGTCTCCTGCCACGTCAATCACTTCACGGCCGAGGTCAGCAAAACGATTGCCGGTTATTCTACCCTTGAAGGCTTTGCTTTTGAACCCCCCTGCGAATTGAAAAGCATCTTTCAAAGTTTCATTGCTGTGCAGCTCAAATATGCCTGGTCTATTTACTTCTCCATTTAAGGTAACCAACAGGTTAGCAAAAGGAACGCGGATAACATCATTATCCTCTAATCTAACATTGGCACTAAGATCTCCTCTGATCAGAAAATCATAGAGGTCTGCTGTGCGTACCAGCTTATTATTTCTAACCAGTTCAATCTTGCGAAAAGAACCGTTTTCAGCAGGTCCCCCGCTAACGTATAAAGCGTTGAAGAGGCTGGCAAGAGAAGGAAGCGTGTAGGTGCCAGGCCTGTTTACAGCGCCGATCAAAATAACGCGTATGCTCCTGATGTTGCCAAGCGTAAGCTCCACCTTTGTTTGTCCGCTCGACAGAGCAGGATAATACTTCATCAAACGACTCCTGATTAGTGCAGTTGCCGCTTCAATAGAAAGTCCCCCAACGTTAATCACACCTGCGTACTTTACATTAACGGTACCCTCTGGCGAAACGCGTAAAGTTTGTTGGGAAATGTTAAGCCCGTACACATTTAAAAGAAGTTCATCATCAGGTCCGATAGCATAGTTTTTCGGCGTAGCCATACGCAGATCGGGCTCAAAGCTCAGATTGGTGTTGGAGAAGAGTTCGGCGCCGAAGATCCGGGACGGTTTTTTAGTTAACTCAAGAGAATCAAAGAGGGATGGCACCGGCTTCCGAAGGGTTCTTCTTGTATCTTGTCTTGTATCTTGCTCAGGTTGCCTTGTAACGTCTGCTTTTTCAGCTGAACCTCCCATTTGCTGCATGCGGGCCTTGAGTTCGGCCATCTCTGCTTGTGGCAACCCTCGCCTAAGTAACTCTGCCTCTATCTCATCATAGCTCACGCCACTTGCCTGTGCCCTATTGATTATTTGTTGTAACTGCGCCTCAGAAATTTGAGATGCTTTTATATTACTTAAGTCGCTTGGTAATTGGGCAGAGACAAAACTGCAGATGATGGAAAACAACAAAATAAGACAACCCCTAATGCAGTTCATAAAGACGTAATATTGGATTTTAAGACATTTAAATTTTGGTGGTAAAAACAAAAATGTCAGCTGATGTCAGCTGCGCAAAAGTAGGGAATCAAGTGTAAAAAAAACAAAATATTTTAAGCGCAATCTTCAACAACTCCTTTTCTAGATGACTGATTACCCGCTCCTTAAAAACGTTGCACTGCCAGCTAAAATAAGGTGTGCTGAAAAGATAAGACTGGTGTTTAGACGTCAATACTCACTCTTTCCGCAGCAGTTTTTCTCGCGGCTAAAACGTTTAATTCCTGATTTTATTTTCTGTGATTTCTTTATAAAGCGTTGACGTGGGCAAAAGCAGTATTACGAATACTTTGAAGCATCTGAACTAAAGCTGGGGCATTTATCTGCACTTAAAATATGCAGCGTTCAGCAAAGCCATTTTCGGACACAGCAAGTTTTGATAGAGATAAAACATCAAAATTTGCCTTAAAAGTGGAGAATACCGGAGTCGAACCGGTGACCTCTTGCATGCCATGCAAGCGCTCTAGCCAGCTGAGCTAATCCCCCTTATAAAACAATATTCCACTACTCCTGATTGTGAAAAGATCGCGATTAGTGGCTGCAAAAATAATATTTGCTCCAATACTTATGGTATAATAATTTCTATGGCTTTCGTCAAAATTATTGTATGCAAAAAGGAGGAGACCCAAAGGAAATACGTCCGGCACAAGAGCAGGCGATGCCCGGCATAGAGGAGCAGATGAATCCGCGTCCAGTGCAGGAAAGAACAGAACCTGACAAGAAATTGAAGGGCAAAGTAGCTTTAATAACGGGGGGCGACAGTGGTATTGGAGCGGCTGCAGCGATACTGTTCGCTAAAGAAGGCGCTGACGTTGCAATCGTGTATCTGAGTGAACACCAGGACGCAGAAAACGTGAGAAATAAAGTTGAACAGAATGGTAGAAAATGCCTGCTTTTGCCCGGCAATATCCGCAATGAAGATTTCTGTAAGAAAGCTGTTAACGATACCGTTGGCCAATTAGGAAAACTAGACATCCTGGTGAACAATGCTGCCACACAAACAGAACAACAATCTATAGAGGATATTAGTACTGAACAGCTGAGAGAAACTTTTGAGACCAACATCTTTGCCATGTTCTGGATAACAAAGTATGCCTTACCGCACTTGCAGAAGGGCTCTTCTATAATCAATACAACTTCTGTAACGGCATACCGTGGCAGTCCCAGCCTGCTCGACTATTCGACTACCAAAGGCGCGATCGTAACATTCACGAGAAGTCTCGCCCACAGCCTGATCGACAAAGGAATCAGAGTAAACGGTGTAGCCCCAGGGCCCATTTGGACACCCTTGATTGTGGGAAGTTTTGACGCGGACAAGGTGAAAACATTCGGCTCAGACGTTCCGATGAAACGAGCTGGTGAGCCTGCTGAGGTAGCACCCTGCTACTTGTTTTTAGCCTCTGAAGATGCTTCGTACATGACCGGTCAGATCTTGCACCCGAATGGAGGTGAGATCATAAACGGCTAGAAGTAATAAAAGCAGACTCTTGGGGTGGGGTGTTGAAGCCCCTGAGATCAAACCCACTGTACCTGATCTGGATAATCCCAGCGGAGGAAAGAGTGAAAAGGTTCCGGGAAATTCTGGAGCCTTTTTTATCAATTCAATCTCTTCCGAAAGTCTTTTATAAAAAAGACGTTTTGTCGAGCTGTCACTAACAGGTCCGATCCGGTTTCGCCACCCCAACAGAGGTTTGCCGGAATAGTTTCAAAGCGTATAAGTGCCAGCCGCTCACCATGTTTGTCTACAACGACAATGCCGTCGCGGCTGCATAAATAAAGATTGCCGTAATCATCTGTTTCAATGCCATC
>DASQNW010000207.1:0-4159 GCA_035644775.1 Chitinophagaceae bacterium
TAAAACAATTTGGCTACAGAAACGTTCTTAAGCTTGGCGGCTACTTCTGCGGTCAAAATGTCTGTCAGCTGCTGTGTCGTCAAAAAATAAGGGCTCATGCCCTGAGTGAAGTACGTCCTGGTTTTGCCGTTTTCAAGCAAACACCACTCTGCTTTTGTTGATCCACTATCAGCTATCAAAGTTACAGGCAACATCAGGGCTTAAACATTGTTTAAAAAAGCTGGAGCAAACTACCCGGTTATCTCAAAACCAGTATTTTGTGCCGTCAATTACAAAGTAAAGCAGACGATGAGGAATAAAAAATTACAAGTTTGGCTACCCCTGGTTTTTTCACTGATCATGATCTCCGGAATGTTTTTCGGCTTCAAGCTTCATCAGCAGACAGGCAGCACAAAAGGATTCTTCAAAAGAGATCGTCGTACTTCTTTGCAGGAAGCCCTTGACCTTATCCGAAATCGATATGTCGATTCTGTTGGAATTGATTCTCTCCAGGACAATGCATTACAGGAAGTAGTGAACCATCTTGACCCACATTCGGTTTACATACCTGCCACAGATCTGAATGACGTAAATGAAGATATTATAGGAAATTTTGAAGGCATCGGAGTTGAGTTCAACATATTTGCCGATACAGTACATATACTATATGTGATACCAAACGGCCCGAGCGACAAAGCGGGACTTCACATTGGGGATAGAATTGTGAAGGTAGACGACTCTCTTGTTGTGGGAAAAACGCTCACAAGCCAGTCTATCAAAAGAATGATCCGTGGAAAAGCAGGGTCGCAGGTGAAGCTTACGGTGCTCAGAGACAGCACTACAAAATTTCTTTATGTTACACGAGGCACTATCCCCCTCCCCTCATTAGACGCAGCTTATATGATCGATGCTGTGACTGGATATATAAAGCTTAGCAAGTTTTCAGAGTCCACGTATCGCGAGTTTATGAGATCCATGGAAGATTTGCAGAAAAGTGGATTGCAACACCTGGTGCTTGACCTGAGGGGAAATGGCGGCGGGCTACTTGGCCAGGCAACAGCTATCGCCGATGAGTTTTTAGACGGGGATAAATTGATCGTATACACGCAAGGCACCAACATTCCAAAGCAGGAATACAAAGCAAGAAAAGAAGGCGTCTTCGAGAAAGGCAAGCTGGTGGTGTTGGTAGATGAGCTAACTGCGAGCGCAAGTGAAATAGTAGCGGGCGCTTTGCAGGACTGGGATCGCGCTACTGTCGTTGGAAGAAGAAGTTTCGGAAAAGGACTGGTGCAAGAGCAATATGTGCTTAGTGATGGTTCAGCGCTCCGTTTGACCGTAGCAAGGTATTTTACTCCTTCTGGCAGAAGCATACAGCGACCATACGATAAGGGGAATAAAAAAGTGTATATGGAAGAAATTTATAACCGCTATGAAAATGGCGAAATGTTATCAGCCGATTCGATGCACTTTTCTAAAGAACACCCTTATAAAACAAAAGGAGGAAGAACTGTGTATGGCGGAGGCGGTATTGCTCCAGATGTTTTTGTTCCGCTGGATTCAAGCTTGTTTATAAGAAGTGTGACACGCCTTTACCTCGATGGCCGCTTTAATAATTTCGTTTATACCTACTACATCAATCGTCTACATGAGTGGGAGAAATATAAGACACCTGGTGAATTTGCTGCCAAATACCAAAACATGAATGATGCATGGAATCAGCTGGTAGAATTTGCAGCGAAAGACACTATCAATTTGAGGAAGATTCCCGTTGAAGACCGCACAGAGATACAAGATCGCATCAAAGCCTATATCGCTCGCTTCAGGTGGAGAACCCAGGGATTTTACCAGGTGTCGAATGCTAGTGATAAGATGATGCAGGCAGCATTACTTCAGTTGAAGAAGTAATACTACGTTTTGATCGATCTTCCGGCACTCAGCCCCTTCCGAATCTCTTCCATTTTTTTTGCAGACATCTTTCGCACCACTTGGCTTCTTTGGCTGTAGCTCATTGCCATACGAAATCGGGAAGGAGCAAAATGGAAACATCTTACATTTGAACACCCAAAATCAAACTTCCGAAGTTCATGCAAAAAGCTATGGTTGATTCATTTGAAAAAATCCCCTGCACCATTTTTTCGGATCTTAAAGCAGGCTCCTCTCATCTTGCCGGAATAATTGCCGAAGTGATCCGCAACAAACAACAAAAAGGCGAGAACTGTGTTCTCGGGCTAGCCACGGGGTCAACTCCAAAAAGTCTTTATAGAGAATTGGTACGCTTGCATAGAGAAGAAAACCTCAGCTTTAAAAACGTAATAACATTCAACCTCGATGAGTACTATCCGATCGGTCCGGATGTTTATCAAAGTTACAATAGCTACATGCATCACCTGCTGTTCGATCATGTTGACATAAATCCTGCAAACATTCATATACCCGATGGTTCCTTAGCAAAAGAAGAAGTGAAAGAGCATTGCCTGGCATACGAGAAAGCTATTGAAGCATGTGGGGGCATCGACCTTCAAATCCTGGGAATTGGGAATAACGGTCATATCGGCTTCAACGAACCAGGTTCATCCATCCACTCCAGGACAAGACTTACCAATCTTGAATATTCAACACGATTGGCTAATGCATATGAATTTGAAAACATTGCGCAAGTACCGAGGCTTGCCATTACCATGGGCATCAGCACAATACTGAAAGCAAAGAAAATTGTACTGATGGCGTGGGGGCCGTCGAAAGCGGCGGTAGTAAAAAAAGCTGCAGAAGATCACATGACGGAGCAGATACCCGCCAGCCTTTTACAACAACATCCGGACTGCCAGTTTCTACTAGACAATGCTGCTGCCGCTGAACTCACGAGATACAAATGTCCGTGGCTCACCGGTGATATTGAATGGACGCCGAAGATGATAAAAAAGGCGGTAGTGAATATGGCTCTTGAGGCAAACAAACCGGTGCTTTCCCTCACCAATGCAGACTACAACGAATATGGCTTAGGAGATCTTTTGGTAGAGAAAGGAGATGCGTATGAAATAAACCTACAGGTGTATTACCTTCTTCGCGATTCGATTACAGGATGGCCTGGAGGAAAGCCCAATGCAGTGATACCCGGGCACCCCGAACGGTCTGCACCCTATCCTAAACGCGTCGTGATCTTTTCACCGCATCCTGATGATGATATAATAAGTATGGGTGGAACGTTTCAGCGCCTGCACGACCAGGGGCATGATGTGCATGTTGCGTATCAAACCTCCGGCAACATTGCTGTAACAGATGAATTTGTGACACGCTTTATGGATTTTGTTGTTGGTTTTGAAGAAATAGCCGGAATTGACAACAGGAAGTCTACTGGGATATTAGAAAATACTAGTAGATACCTTTCCAATAAAAAAACCGACCAGGTTGACACACTTCAAATCAGAGCTATAAAAGGCCTAATACGGCGTTGTGAAGCGAGGGCTACCTGCCGCTACGTGGGTATAAAGGAGGAAAACATTCATTTTCAGAACCTGCCGTTTTACGAAACAGGAACTATTGAGAAGAAACCAATGAGCGAAGAAGATGTGCAACTTACTATTCGCTTGCTGGAAAATATTAAACCGCAGCAGGTATTTTGTGCAGGCGATTTAGCGGACCCGCATGGCACGCACAAAGTGTGCCTGGACGTAGTATACGAAGCATTGAAAAGATTGAAGGAACAAGGAGCTGACTGGCTGCAGGATTGTTGGCTTTGGTTATATAAAGGAGCCTGGCAGGAATGGAATATTGAAGAAATCGAAATGGCGGTTCCGATGAGCCCTGACCAGGTGATGAATAAACGTTACGGAATCTTCATACATCAGTCGCAGAAAGATATGGTGCCCTTCCAGGGGTCTGATGCACGGGAGTTCTGGCAAAGAGCAGAAGAGCGAAACGCGAATACAGCAAACCTGTACGCTCAACTCGGACTGACGCATTATGCTGCCATGGAAGCCTTTGTAAGGTGGCACTACTGATAACCTAGGTGGTTTTCAGTTTTGCCTTTTTTGTTACTGGCAATAACCTTATTTTTGCTGCCCACAAAAGGCCCCGTAGCTCAATTGAATAGAGCATCTGACTACGGATCAGAAGGTTTCAGGTTTGAATCCTGACGCGGTCACACTGAGAATGAAGGAGTTACAGAGATGTGGCTCCTTTT
>DASQNW010000208.1:0-4148 GCA_035644775.1 Chitinophagaceae bacterium
CAGTGAAAAGCAGAAATGGGGTGAAAGGCAAATAAGAGATCACTAACTGCTCTAAAGTGGCAATGAATTGTAAACCCGCAGAGTTCACTTGCAGGAATGAAGGAGAGAGATGTGAACAGCCTTATTTTTCGAGGAATACCCGAACCACGGTTCTGGCAGTTGTAGAGCTTGTTCCACTATCCACATTCACAATGGAGTAGTTGTGAATCCGGTAGCCCTGGCTATAATATCTTTCAATTTCCTCATCGTTGCGAAAAAGATCACCTCTTTTACATGCTAAGGAAAGTCCTTCTTCGCCAGAGGCGTTCGGAACAACAATCGTTAATTGCTTTTGCATAAGTGACTGATTAATGGATAACTGATCAGCAATTTTTGTACCTGCACCTGGACAGCTGTATAAAAGTTACGGCTTTTCAGCCACTTTTCGGCTTACAGCTTGCAGATTTTTCTATTGATCCATTAATTCAGGCAAATGTCTATGGAGCTATAACAACGCCATTGAAAGATATGGTCTGCCGGGTGTTGCTTGTTACCTGCAATGAAGCATAGCCATCCTCATTTACGTTGAGCAGTAATTGTCGGACATCTGGTTGGTCCTGGGGAGTGATCACAATTTCCACCCTACCTTTTTTTCCTGCTTTTACCTGAAATACAGAGTTGGTTGAGGTAAAATTGATGCCGCCGTTTGTAGGGTTTATGGGCGCTGTAAACGCTCGCCCGAAGTATGGTAGGAAAGCTCGTACGGTGTCATTGTTCACACGCAGGTCGTAATCTGTTGTAAGCGTGGTGATGCTGCCGCCCACCGGCGACGCTGTCCTGGCCTTAAAAACAAAATTTCGATTGTTTATCAAACTGCTTATTCCGGCATTTTGGTCACTTGCAATTCTCGATCCTTGTGCGCAGCCAAGGTGCAAGACCGACACAACAAGTGAAAATATGATGATGCTCAGGATAGACTTCTTCATACTGAGAAACGCCCAAACGGTGTACCATACCAGCAATTTAGAGTCTGACTTACAGCCATGTAAAAGTTAAAAAGTGATCGACACTTAGTGAGATAATGCTTCCACTGGAGCGTTCCTGAACTGATGCAATTTGCTGTCTGTAATCTCTTTTTGTAGCTCTTTGTTTATTATTGCTCCAGCCTTCGCTCCTTCGGCGGCAGCCACCACTACAAAGTGCATGTCCTTGTCCGCATCTCCCGCCACGTACAACCCTGGTGTATTCGTTTGCTGGTACTTGTTTGTAAGGATAACACCTTTTTTGCTCATGTTGCAATTAAACGTCTCTGCCAGATTGCATTGCTGCGTGTAGCCGTTTACAAAGAATAATGCATCGCAAGACCGTTCCTCATCATTTTTAAAAATGATTTTTTCAAGTTGGCCATTAGCACCTAGAAGCTTCTTAATCTTAGAGGTATTGAATGATATCTCGTTGGCTTCTAACTGCTCCTTCTGCTCTGGTTTAATTTTCTTTGTTCCGTCGGTATACAGCGTTACATCAGAGCTCCACGCCGTCAACGCCAGCGCCAGTTCTACTCCGTCTTTTTCTTTTGCATACACACCTATTTTTTTATCCCTCACTTCCCAACCGTCACAATAAGGACAGTGAAACACTGATTGCCCGTAGAACTCTTTAAAACCCTCCTTCTCTGGCAGATTGTCCGTAAGACCTGTAGCAATCAACATTTTTTTGGAATAGTACAAGGAACCATTTTCATCCCGCACTACAAAAATGCCATCTGAGTTTTTCAGTGCATGAACCACTTTTGTCCTGAGCAACTGAACTCCATATTTGTCAATTTCTTTTTGGCTTATGCTTATAAAATCGGATGGCAGTATGTCGTCTCTGGTTAAATAGTTATGCATCCCATGAGAGTACCGGTTGCGGTACTGGCCAGTATCAAATACTAAAACTCTTCTTCTACATCTTCCCAGCACAACAGCGGCATTTAAGCCCGCCGGCCCGCCACCCACAATTATCACATCTTGTATGTCCATTATTATTTAATGTTAATGCCAAAACGTAACAAACATGATGCTAACCTGCAGGTACAAAACAATTGCTGCTAATACCAATTCATTTAGGAACAGAACCTCAGCGTTTCTGCAAAGAATAAATTATTTAGATTCACTTTTAAATTCGGAGACATGAAAAAACTTTTCAGCATTCTACTATGCGTTTCTCCCCTGCTGATACTAGTGTTCAGTTTTAATTCTGCTGAAGTCGTGGAGGACAATAAATTACGTGGAGCCTGGCAGAGCACGGTCAAAGAAAGCGAGCATAGTTTGCTTTTTGTTGATGGCTATTTTACACAAACAGTGTACAACATCAGCAACAAGAAGTTTTCCTCAACACGTGGCGGCTCCTATAGCCTAAAAGACAAGAAGCTTTCTGTGCATTACGAATGGGATACAGAGAATCCAGATAACATTGGGAATACTGTTGATTACCACTTCACTCTTAAAGACGGAGTGTTACAGGTGGCTATCAATAACCAGGAGGCAACATATAAAAGAACCGACAAAGCAGATACGCCGCTTTCAGGTGTTTGGCGAATTACCGAACGGCTGCAGGATGGAGCACTTGTGCCAATACACCAGTCAGGAACACGTAAAACGATTAAGATTTTGTCGGCAACACGATTTCAATGGGCAGCAATTGATCCGGCCACTAAACTCTTTGCCGGCACGGGTGGTGGCAGGTATACTTTTGAAAATGGAAAATATACAGAGCACATCGAATTCTTTTCAAGAGACAGCAGTCGCGTAGGTGCTGAACTAAGCTTTGATGGGAAACTGGTAAATGGAAAGTGGCACCACAGCGGCTTGAGTTCGCGAGGTGACAAAATATATGAGGTGTGGAGTAAAACAGCTACTTCAAAAAATTAAAGTAGCTGTTATAAGAATCATTTTAGAACAGCCCACGGATTTGGAGGTGTTGCGTCCCTGTCTTCATCATCTTTTCCTTCGTCTTCTTTTGAGATTTCATCTTCGAAGCGGGCTTGTAATTCAGCTCCTGTGGTGGAGACTTCATCCGATTTTCCTACTTCCACATTCCTGATGTCTTCATCAGTAATAACATCATTTGGATCTGCCAAATGTCTCCGCATAATGTTTTGCGTGCCAGTGCCTGAAGTTTCTGTTGAACTGTTGTTTTCAGGGGTGGTGTTAGTACTATCTTCCGCCATAACGTGTTTTTCCTTTATAATGAAAAAGCTGTGCCACAAAAAAGCTGCACTACAGCCGCGTAGCTGCAAACTCGTTCTGCCCTAAGTCAGAGTCAGCATTTTCCCCCAGGTGAGCCAGTTTCTCCTTGTAAATAGCCATGGCTTTCGTAAAGGCTACTGTTTCAGCTTTTGTGAGGGTTGTTTCGCCGCCTTCGTTTTCAAAAAAGTAATGCGTACTGATATAGCGTTTTACGTGTCCGCGTGTTTCAGCCGGTAAAAAGTACTGGAGTTTCCAAAAGTTGGAGCTGCCGGCCTTTTTAATGGCTTTATTGACGGTGCCAGGACCACTGTTGTATGCTGCAATCACAAGTAGCCAGTCATCGTACTCCTTATAAAGATCCCTAAGATATTTGCACACTGCTGCTGTACTCTTGTAATAGTTAGTACGTTCATCCAGTTTTGAGGTCACCTTAAGGCCAAGGCATCTTGCTGTAGCTGGCATCAATTGCCATGGACCTCTGGCTCCTACTCTTGAAAGCGCATTGGATCTTAATTCCGATTCAACAACAGCAAGGTATTTTAGCTGTATCGGAAGATCATGCTTTGTCAGAAGTGACTCGATAATTTTAAAGTAGGGTTTGCTCCTTTGGCGGATTTTTGTCAGTGCTTCTTCGTTCTTCTTCAGGTAATGATCCATGAATTCTGAAGCTTTTCTATTAAGAGAAATCTTCGGGGCTTTCAACTCCTTTGTTACAGAAGAGCGATTAGAGGCAGAATCAAGCATTGAAAGAGCCATATTCGGGCTGTCTATGCTTTCATTATTCTGCTGGTGTGTGTAGCTCACGTATTGTGCATTCGGTAGCAGTGCCTGCGCAGAAACGTTCGAGGTTTGAAAAATTGACGCCAACCAAAGAAAGTGGCAAAAAAAGGCTGTTTTCGATAGAGTGCTTTTCAACATTGTTTTCGAGTTTGGTGAAAC
>DASQNW010000209.1:0-2737 GCA_035644775.1 Chitinophagaceae bacterium
TGCCTCTTGAGAGAAAGGCTCCTGGTGTAATATTTCGTGAACCGGTGAAGGAACCATTGCAAACGGGTGTCAAAGCAATTGATGCGATGATTCCTATTGGAAGAGGCCAGCGTGAGCTCATAATTGGTGACAGGCAAACCGGAAAAACCGCTATAGCGATTGATACCATCATCAACCAAAAAGAATTTTTCCAGGCAGGTAAACCTGTGTATTGCATATATGTAGCTATTGGGCAGAAAGCGTCCACAATTGCAGGCGTAATGAAAAACTTGCAGGATGCAGGTGCAATGGATTATACCATCATCGTGGCAGCCTCCGCTTCTGAGCCCGCGCCATTGCAGTTCTATGCACCTTTTGCTGGTGCTGCCATTGGCGAGTTCTTCCGTGACACCGGCCGACCGGCGCTGATCATCTATGATGATCTGTCGAAGCAAGCAGTTGCCTACCGCGAGGTTTCCTTATTGTTGCGTCGGCCTCCAGGTCGCGAAGCTTATCCAGGCGATGTGTTTTACCTCCACAGCCGTTTGTTGGAACGTGCAGCAAAGGTCATTGCTAACGATGACGTTGCTAAAAACATGAACGATTTGCCAGAAGGCATTCGCCACCTGGTTAGAGGTGGGGGATCTTTAACAGCCCTGCCGATCATAGAAACACAGGCGGGCGATGTATCTGCTTACATTCCCACCAACGTGATCTCAATCACCGATGGCCAGATATTTCTGGAAGGAAATCTTTTCAATGCTGGCATTCGTCCGGCCATCAACGTAGGTATTTCCGTGAGCCGTGTGGGTGGGAACGCTCAGATCAAGTCGATGAAAAAAGTGGCAGGTACCCTGAAGTTGGACCAGGCCCTTTATCGTGAGCTTGAAGCTTTCTCGAAGTTTGGTGGCGATTTAGATGCGGCTACGAAATCAGTAATAGACAAAGGTGCCCGAAATGTGGAGATACTAAAGCAGCCGCAGTATTCGCCTGTGCCTGTGGAAAAGCAGGTGGCTATCATCTACCTCGGTACGCAAGGCTTGTTGCGTGATGTGCCCGTGCGGAGAGTGAAGGAATTTGAAGAACATTTCCTGCTCGAGATGGAGACAAGGTTGCCTGAAGTACTGAGTGAGTTTAAAAAGGGGAACTTGCCAGAAGAGGGTTTAAAGAAAATGGTGGAGCTGGCAAATGGATTAGTGCCGCAGTTTAAATAAGGAGAAGAATTTTAAATGTGTACGAGGCTGACTCCTTTGGAGCAGCCTCTTTTGTTTTTGATCAGTTGGGGATGTAGCATGCACGTTGTGGAATCCTGCTTTGGGAACTTCGCAACGATTTGTCTAAGTGTTTGTACTGTACAATTCAAAAAAAACCGCCTAACAAAAGCTTTTTAGCAGCGGCCTGTATATTTTAGACTTACAAGCCACCATTCTCATGAAAAACCAATTGTTAGCCCGGGCATTCGTCGGAATGTTCCTAAGCTTTTTTCTGTTTCACAACGTCCAAGCGCAATCTCCCGGCCTTATTGTGAGGCCGGCCATGGGAGGAACAATTACCGTTCTAAATCCAAACGGTAACGCTTACAGTTCTGCCGATGTTACCGGCTTCACGACAGACGACATAGCGCAAAGTGAAATCGCGTACAAAATAGTACCACCAGCTATTACTGAACCAACTGGCGACCTGGCTACAGGTCCTTCCGGCGGCTTCACTGACATCGTTAAAACAGTAGACAACAGCGGATTTTATGTGTATAGTGATGGTGTTAACATCCTGTTTCGTCTCAGGATCGGAGGCATCATTAGTGGCTCTAAAGGCTATAGTGTTTTGATTGACACAGATGGTAAAATGGGCAACAGCGGTCCAAATGCAGATCCAAATTACATAGCCCCAACAAACACGAGCAATGGAAACCCTGGTTTCGAATACGAGGTGGTATTGCAGACCAACTTCCAAGTAGCTGTTTACAACGTGGACGGTAACCCAAATCCAGGTACCCCCGTAACATTTTCGCTGAGTACGCATTCGCAGATCTCCGTAGCGCTCTCAAAAGATGGAGGCAATCCAGATTATTTTTACGACTGGTACGTTCCGCTTTCAGCGATAGGTTCGCCATCTTCAATACGAATGGCTGCTACTACAGTCACTTCGCCAAATTCCGCATTGCAAGGCAGCCGCTCCGACATCTACGGAATAGATGATGCGAATACAACAGTTGCAGGCGCTTGGGCAACCGTAGTTAATGCACAGCCGGCCATCAGCATTACGGGCTCTGGTATCAGCTCTGTTGGAGCCGTCTGTACAGCAGCTCCTGTTGTCAATTCTCCTATTAATACAGGATCATCAATCACTGTGTCCGGCACCTGGACGAGAATGGATGCTTCAAAGCCCTCTACCGCAACCATCACCCTGTACAGAACCACTGCAGGAGTTACATCCGTTGTGAACACTACTACAGTAACCACGGGAAATACATGGAACATTACCGTTGCTACGGTAACTACAGGCGATGTCTTTTTCGCGAAGGCAGTTGCAAACGCTGAATCTGAATGCCTGCAATCAAATAATGTGACAGCCGGGTGTTCTTCAATTCCTGCATCTCCCTCTTTCTCCAACACCACAATAACCTCGTGTGCCTCCTCTAAGGGAATGAGAGGCACTGTTCCCTCAGGTGCTACGATAGAGTTATATGAGATCACTACTGCAAACAACAACGTCACTACAACTCAACTAACTACAGGTTTAGTATATACTAATTTGT
>DASQNW010000210.1:0-2690 GCA_035644775.1 Chitinophagaceae bacterium
AAGCCCCAGGGAGCAGTTCCATACTTTCCACATCGAGTTCTGTAATTCCGATGATGCTGCCCATGGAAAAATTGAGACCAGGTGCCTGATTATCCATACCATCAATAAGCTGGTTGAACCGCAAATTGCCACTGCCATTAAATCCCCTGGTGCTGGGTGTTTTAAAAGTTAATGAGGAAGTGGTGAGATCCACGCCTTTAACATTGCCCAGGATGTCGTAATACATGGCAGCCGGTGCATTGCGAATTGCAACGGAACTTATCCGCTCCGCAGTTACCGGTGACTCAAATAACCGCTCAGGTACTCGCGACGCAGAAACTACAACTTCCTGGCCCAGAGAAGAGCCTGTAGAGAGTTGTATTTCCAATGAAGAGGAGGTGTTCGAAACAACTTGTTCCTTTGTTTCATAGCCCACCGAGGAAAAGATTAAAGTTACCGGTGACCTTGACGTAACAACAGTAAAGTTTCCGTGCTCATCGGTGAATGTGCCTTGGCCAGTACCACGCACAATAACCGAAACTGCTGGAATATTTAATCCCGTTTCAGTGTCCTTCACAGTACCTGAAATTGTTATGGATTGACACAAGGACGTAAATGAAAGAAGTACCGCCACAGTGGTGGCGATGAAGAAGTTGGTGCTTTTCTTCATAACTTATGTTTAAGCAGAACCTTCAGCAGCATTGCCATCTCCCTACTGCAAGCAACCGAATTGGAAATAATTTAAGATATTTCCGCCAATATTATCCCGCCTCATTTAAAAAATATAAAGGACGCTCCGCAATTTTTGGGTAGTTTATTTAGCAACACTATTTTCGGGCATGCACCCATTCAATTTTCCTGGTCAAACAGCTTTTTACAGAGGCAAAGTCAGAGATGTTTACACCATCAATGACCGCTTTTTGGTGATGATTGCCTCCGATCGTATTTCAGCATTTGATGTGATATTACCGAGGGCGATTCCTTATAAAGGCCAGGTGTTGAATCAACTCGCAGCATTCATGCTTAATCAAACCCGTGAGCTCTGTCCTAATTGGTTACTAGAAACTCCTGCACCGAACACATCCCTAGGTTTTAAGTGCCAACCCTTTAAAGTGGAGGTGGTAGTAAGAGGTAATTTATGCGGACATGCCTGGCGAACCTATGCTTCAGGACAACGATTTTTGTGCGGGGTATTGTTGCCTGATAACCTTAATGAAAATGATTTTTTTCCTGACCCGATCATCACCCCTTCCACCAAAGCAAGCGAAGGTCATGATGAGGACATTTCTGTGCCACAGATTCTGCAACAGAGCCTCGCAACAGAAGAAGAGTGGAGCCAGATCAGCTCTTATGCTCTTAAGCTTTTTGCTGCTGGCCAGGAGCTGGCAAAAAAACAGGGATTAATTCTCGCAGATACGAAATACGAGTTTGGAATTTTAAATGGAAATGTGATGCTGATGGACGAAATACATACGCCAGATTCTTCGAGATATTTTTATGCGGAAGGCTTTGAAGAGCGACAGAAACTCGGCCAAAAACAAAAGCAATTAAGCAAAGAATTTGTTCGGGAATGGCTTATAGAGAACGAGTTCATGGGAAAAGAAGGCCAGATGGTGCCCGAAATGACTGAAGACTGGGTGAACATTATTTCCTCGCGGTACATAGAATTGTATGAACAAATCACAGGACACAAGTTCGAACCACAGCAGCTCTCACCTGATGAATTATTCGAGAATATTGAACAATCGTTGAAGGGCCTCAAAAGCTAATGTTCCCGTTTTAATTCATTTAATTTTGGTCTTAGCCGCGCCTTTGACTTGTTGAAAACATTACGGCCTTTGTCAACACCTTTTCTCATTTCCTTTTGTTGATCTATGGGTAAATGAATGAATTCCTGGCACTCTTTGCTGCAGCAACCTTCGTATTGAGAAGCGCACGTACTGCACTGTATAAATAGCAAATGGCACCCATCGTTTTTACAGTTCACATGGTTATCTGCAGGTGATCCGCACTGATGGCACTTAGCTATAATATCTTCTGTAATACGTTCGCCGAGGCGATCGTCAAAAACAAAATTTTTTCCTTTGAATTTATTTGTCAAACCTTTTTCTTTTACCTGCCGGGCATAATGGATGACCCCTCCTTCCAAATGGTAAACATTCTTGAACCCATTATGTAAAAGATAAGCAGATGCTTTTTCGCAACGAATGCCCCCGGTGCAGTACATAATGATATTCTGGTTCCTTGCTTGCTCTAGCATGTCTAAAGCCATCGGCAGCTGATCGCGGAACGTATCTGAAGGAATCTCGATAGCATTTTCGAAATGCCCCACCTCATATTCGTAGTGATTGCGCATGTCTACAACTAGAGTACCCGGATCTTCAGTAAGGCTATTAAATTCCTCCGCAGACACATACTTCCCCTTTTTATTCATGCTGAATTCTGGGTCCGTAATTCCATCTGCAACGATCTTGTCGCGTACTTTTATCTTCAACACCCAGAACGATTTACCATCATCGTCAACAGCAGCATTTAACCGAAGGGCTTCCAGGTACGGAATAGCATTTAAGTAGGACTTAAACTGTTCAAAGTTTTTTTCGGGTATGCTTACCTGTGCATTGATTCCTTCACTTGCGACGTAAATTCGGCCGAAGACATTCAAGTTGGATAAACCCTGAAACAGGTCGTCTCTAAACACCTTCGGATCAGCG
>DASQNW010000211.1:0-2174 GCA_035644775.1 Chitinophagaceae bacterium
AGAATCCCAATTATTAGATATAGTAATTAATACTTGAAAAGAGACTGTCTAATTAGGACCGTCTCTTTTTTTTGCTTTTGTCGAATAGTGCCGGAGTGTATGAGTAGTGACTACCCTGTAGAATCAATGATTGTTTTCTAGGACTAAATGTTCAATTGCTGTGAACTAACTTACGTCACCATAGATGCCGACCATTTTTTAAGTCCATTTGTCCTAAATGATTACACCACTTGGCCAACGGCGGCAAACCCCACGCATCAACATTTAACGCTTTGTGTCAACAGGTTGTAAAAACAGTAATGACTTATTATTTCTTGCAGCAACTAGTATTTTCCCCCTTCTGGTTTGTATCCACTTAACATCTCTTATTTGCCCTTTTACAGAAGATAGATTCTGTTGTGGAACAGGGGTTATAGTTTTGTTGTTAGATATGCTAAACACACCTAAGGGTTGGGCGTCGTATCGGCCCTCGTAAGGAATCACATCAAAGAAATTACCTCCCGCTATGTAGTAGTTGTTTCCGTTGATCTGATGGATTTTGGAAAATGAAAAGATAGGAGCCAACTGCAGGTCTCGTGGCAAATCACTAATTGTGAACTTGCCTGTGCCATTGCCATAAAATACTGCTGAACCCAATTGTTCTGCAACGAGAGACTTTGTTTTATCTACGTAGCCGGCAAAAACCTCCTTCATTTCAAGGCCTGCGTAATCTGCATATAACAGATAGCGCTTTTTAAGCACTGGCAACGCTCTCTCCACTTCATCTTTGGCGAGGAAAGGATATTCTTTCCCTTTGCGTGTATACGATAGTAATTGTTCTACATGACCGTTCTTATCAAAATCTGAAACATACAACTTTACTGGTCCCTTTTCACCGTCGGTGAACTTGTTGTTCCAACCCCAATTTCCGGCAAGAATATCAGGAGCACCGTCACCATTCACATCATCAACAACAAGGCTTTGCCACCAGCCTGTGCTATTTGGAATTGTTGTTTTTCTGAAGCTGCTGCCCTTATTAAGAAAGATGGTGATAGGCATCCATTCACCGGCAATAATTAAATCTGGCAAACCATCTTTATTGATGTCAGCAAATGCTGACGAGGTCACCATTCCAATTTGTTTCAATGCAATCATCTTTTCATCAGCTTGCGAAAACCGGCCTTTGCCATCATTAATAAGTAGGTGAGACGTTTGTGGTAGACCATATGCATTTGCATCAGATAATGTTCCAACGAACACGTCAAGATCTCCATCCACGTCAACATCAGCAACAGAAACACACGACTTGTTACTATAAATATTTGGTATAGAATTATTCGTTTTTACAAAGTTGCCATTCTGATCATTTACGTATAGCCTGTCAGGAAGAGAGCTATTGTTGCCCTTGTGCTCATTGCCGCCGCTTACTACATACAGGTCCAAATGACCATCTTTGTTTGAATCAAAAAAAACAGCATCAACATCCTCGCATCGTTTATCTGATTCAAAATGTTCGTTTAGGACTGGCGCAAAGCTTCCATCAGTTTTCTGAAGCATTAGAATACCAGGCTGGTCCTTTGCTCCACATGCATACAAATCATCTAATCCGTCTCCATTGATATCTGCTATTGCCAGCTTTGGCCCGCGAGTAGAAAGTGCATGTGGTATGAGGTATTGAACATTAACATCTAGGAACTCATTTTCCTTATGCACCCAATCGGCGGAAATGCTTTCACTGGCATCATAAAACAAGGAGTGTGGTTGCGGAAAGTAGTTTGATGAATTGAAAGTACCCGAGGCATTCTTCTCATGAATAGTTAACCGCTGATTCGCGTGTATGTTTTTGATAACCTGGTACTTTTCATTAGGCCACACGATCATCAAACTGTCAATAACACTGGATTTGCCAAGGCCAAAATGCAGTTTAGAATCCGAGGCAGACTCAAACCCTCTCGTAATCATCAATTGTTGATATTGGAATTTTCCTGCCTGGAAAAGATAGGCTTTAGCACCTATTCCTGAGGTATTGCTGCTTTCTCCAACAAAGCTGATAGATAAATAATTTGTTTGAGCTGAGTTGTTTCTTAAGAGTAATGCCTTCTCACTAAGTGAGTTGATTACAATATCAAGATCACCGTCCAAATCTAAATCCGCATAGGCAGCACCGTTATGAAACCCTTTTAGTTTTTCTGTTC
>DASQNW010000212.1:0-4697 GCA_035644775.1 Chitinophagaceae bacterium
AAGATTCGCTGCCAGTTCTAAGAATGAAAATTCTGCGGGTATTTGCAAGAGAGTCAATTTTGCTTACCTGGCTTGCACGCTCGTTTATTTTATAAAAATTTGCGCAGCCACAAAGAATAGAGACTGAAATTAAAAGCGATAAAAAACCTGCGTAGAGATATAGTTTCATGACTCATTTGTTTTTTTGTTGTTCTGAATATATTGAGTTCCGTAATGATATACACGTAAGCTCAATCCCATCTAATCTTAATCCCAAGCGCCGGGAATGATTGAAAGCTCCGTTTGGAAGTTGCAACCTGCACATGTTCCATTTGCACAGACAAATTTGTATTTATAGCTTTTGCTTTTGCCTTGTTCCTCGATGCGGCTTTGAAGAGTGCTACTCCTCCGATAAGACAGGCAGCACTGAGTACATAGGCAGCAGCATGGAGATGCTCGCTTTTTGCGTCCAGGTGCATACCCATGTTACCCATTGAAGATGATGGTGCATCAAAGATTAAGATCATGGGCGATAGGCTTGCAAGAATGAAGGCTGCAGACTTTTGCGAAGAGGACTTTCTCATCAGATCTTTTACATCCACTTGATGAACAGTTTGGCTAACCTGTGATAGGCCGTGGAGCCAAAAGAGAAGAAACATTGAAACAGCTAATGGCTTCATAATCTTTTCTTTTTTGTGGTGGGAAGAATGTTGTACCCCAAACGAAAATTGTAGTAATACACGTGGTACCCGGCGTCAGAAAGATTGTACTGCAGTCGAAAGCACACATCCAACTTGCCAAGTTGATATCCGATGCCTGGAGCCGCACTGAGATCATGATAAGATCTTCTAAATCCAGGTAGTGAACCGTTGCTATATGTCTTTTCGATTTTCATTTTCATAATTCCAAGTTCCAGAGAAGCATAGGGACTGTTTCTGGGCCTGGTAGCGAATACGTAGTATTTCATCCCCACCTGAATGGGGATTACCATTTTCGATGTAGTAGAAGAAGTGAACATCTCTAAATTGTTTCGGTCCTGAAAATCTATATACCCGATCGCGAGGGTGGCTCCGGTTTTTCTCCCAGCAATCTCAAATCGCGCCGACCCGCCAATACCATTGCCCGCCTGCTGGCTTAATCCATAGATTTTTTGATTGGTTAATGCCAGCTCGCCACCTAAAGACAATTGAAAGTCCTGGCAAAAAGAAGTGGTGACGCCTGAAAGTATAGAGCAGACAAGGGTAAAAATGTATTTCATGATGAGGCTTTTACATTCCCTCCATTATATCGACTATAAATCAGTCTGCTGCTGAATTCTTTTTTCCCTGAATCATAAACTGCAATCCTACTCCGTAACTGAGGAAAGCACCACCGCCTAGAAAAGCGGCTCCAACCTCAGGACGAATGGCCCACTTGTTAAGATTAGAGCTAAAGCCTGCACCGGCAGTGGAACCCAGAATGACGCTTCCGCCGCCACCACCAAATAAGACGTCTGCCTTCAAACCAAGTGTGAAATCGGTCGTATTCTTTAAGTTGGTGAATGTATAAAGCAACTGCGGCGTAATGCTGCTGAGGCTACCTTTCACCGGCTCATCATCTTCATCAAACACATATTCCTTGTAAGTATAGTGGCTAACAGGTACCAGCAATGCCAGCTTCTGTGGAATGAGTGACCATTTTGGAACAATGCTAAAGTAATTTACGCCGCTTGTTTCTTCCTCACCATCCTCTCCATCCGGCATCATTAGCCTTTCATAACGGACCTTCAGATCAAATTTATCAGAGATGCCGTATCCTGCACGAAATCCAATATTGCTGTTTAACCTATCACTTTCCCCACCACCGCTTGCGCTGTAACTGGTGTAGGAGCCGGAGAATTCAGCATTCCCTTTCTTCAGGGTTCCTGCTTTTTCATATTGATTGTTTACAGGTGCGAAAGCACAGGAAAAGAATAAGCTGCAGCTTAAAAAAAGCAAGCACGTGGAGTAGAATAGTTTCATGTTGATTTGTTTTATTGTAGCAATGAACTCTTAGTGAAGGTAAATGACCGATCAACGCTCTTCTAATTAATTGCTGCCAATCAGCTGATGGTGTTTTGCAGAAAACACTAATCGGGCGTTTTCTTCGGGTGGGCCTCTGCAAATCTTACTAATTCAACACTGATGCAAGCTCCTCATGTTGATCTCCATGCGTCGGCAGCTTCATTATATTGCGAGTAGGACTATATACACGAAAAGATGCATTTCGCTTTTATTCGTTTCCGATAAGACAACCAACGGGGTGAACTATAAAACAATCATTCTTCTGCTACCAAAGGCATCTGGTGCAACTGACGCAATTCACCTGATTGTTTATGCCACGCAACGGTATTGACACCATTCGTAATCACCATGTACGGCACCGGCACTGAAATATTATAACGTAATACCTGTTCAAGAACAGCATCATCCAATTTCACCTGAGGCGCTTTACACTCGACCAGCATCCATGGTTGATGCTCACTGCTGTAGACAAGAATATCAAACCTTTTTTTTAGCTGGTTCAATGTTATCTCCTTTTCTATGGCAATCAACGCAGAGGGATATTTAAGTGTTGTAACGAGGTATTGCACAAAGTTTTGCCGCACCCACTCTTCGTCCGTAAGAACAACCCATATTTTCCTGATAGGATCAAACAACAAATTTTTTCCATTCTCTTTTTTTATTTTAAAAGCAGGTTCAGGATAACTTACTTGAATCATTTTTCAAACCTATAAAATTTGACATTGGTGCATGTATGAATCTGTAAATTCGTTGCGGTATGAAAACAAAGCAGGAAATTGTTCAGAACTGGTTACCAAGATATACAGGACAAAAGCTTGAAAATTTTGGCAAATACATTCTACTGACAAATTTCAGCAATTATGTGCACCTGTTTTGCCACTGGAACAATACAGAGGTGGTAGGTATGGACAAACCCATGCAGTGTGCTACAGCTGACGGAATCACTATTGTGAATTTTGGAATGGGAAGCCCCACTGCCGCGACAGTGATGGACCTGCTTTCAGCCATCGAACCTGAAGCAGTTTTGTTTCTTGGAAAGTGCGGCGGATTAAAACGAAGAAACAATCTCGGCGATCTTATCTTACCCATTGCCGCCATCAGAGGCGAGGGAACGTCACACGATTACTTTCCGGCGGAGGTACCTGCACTGCCGGCTTTTGCTTTGCAAAAAGCATTATCCACAACTATAAGGGATTACGGTGTAGATTATTGGACAGGCACGGTATACACAACCAACCGAAGAGTGTGGGAGCATGATGAGGCATTTAAACAATATCTGCAACGCATCAGGGCCTACGCTATTGATATGGAAACAGCCACCATCTTTATGGTCGGTTTCGCCAATAAAATACCCACGGGTGCACTGCTACTCGTAAGCGATCAACCTATGGTGCCGGAGGGAGTAAAAACGGAAGAAAGCGATAAAAAAATCACGGAGCAATTTGTGGAGCGCCACCTGCGGATCGGCATAGATTCTTTGAAACAACTTATCAACAACGGCTTAACGGTGAGGCACCTCAAATTTTAAAACAGAAGTATGAAATGGATGATCCTGCTAGCGGCAATTGGATTGCTTAATTCAGAAAATAGTTGTAGCAGAAAAACCAACAACTCTCAATGTTACAAAGGGAGGCTGGAAATAAAGGGCATTTGTGCCAATTACACGATAAAGATCCTTCAAGGGCCAATAGATTCAAGTAAAATCAGCACGAGCTGGCAAGACGAGAATACCGGAAAATCTTATACAAACGTATTTGCTTTAGATAGCAGATGCTCTTTCCCAACGGACTTGAAAGAAGGAGATGCATTTTACTTCTCCCTAAAAGATGAAAGCGACAAAGACTGCAATGTTTGCATGGCCTACTATCCCACCCCTCCGAAGCGCCTGGCGATAACAGTTTTAAAAACCGCCTGCCCATAATGGCATTTCCCCTATTGCATATTGAAGATCTTTCCATAGCCTTCGAGTCGGAAGATGAAACGGTAACTGCAGTCAAAAACATTTCATTTTCTCTCAATCGCAATGAGATATTGGCCGTTGTGGGTGAGTCCGGATCCGGCAAATCAGTCACCGCTCTTTCTATGCTGCAATTGCTTCCGTCGCCTCCAACAAAATACCCCACCGGGAGAGTTCTTTTTTCGGAGAATGGCGAAAGTCAGCAAGACATACTAAAACTTGATGGTCGTGAGCTCCAATTGTTGAGGGGCAATAAAATCGCTATGATTTTTCAGGAGCCGATGTCCTCGCTAAACCCGGTTATCAGGTGTGGTCATCAGCTGACAGAAGCCTTACTGCAGCACCAAAGGATTAACGGCAAAGAAGCCAGGGAGATAGCAATTGAATGGTTTAATAAAGTTAAGCTCCCAAATCCCGAAAAAATTTTAGATCGATACCCGCACCAACTAAGCGGTGGTCAAAAGCAAAGAGTGATGATTGCTATGGCTATGAGCTGCCGTCCTTCGCTGCTCATTTGCGACGAACCCACTACAGCATTGGATGTAACAGTACAGAAACAAATTCTATTGTTGATTAAAGAATTACAACAGGAGCTCAAGATGGGAGTGCTCTTCATCACGCACGATCTTGGCGTGGTTGCAGAGCTCGCCGACAGAGCTTTAATCATGTATAAAGGTTCTATTATTGAAGAGAACACAATTGCTTCAATATTCAAAAAC
>DASQNW010000213.1:0-14718 GCA_035644775.1 Chitinophagaceae bacterium
ACTCTTTTCGGAGATGAGTCTGCTGCAGATTTAATATTAACCAATTACCAGAGTCTTTCATTTGGGCAACAGAAGCTTGATGAATTTGCGACAATGGTTCAATTCCTGGCTGCGGTGAAATCGAACGAAACATTCAAAAGAGGCATCGATATTATGGTAGAAACGCGTGATCAAATACCAGCTGCTTATAAAGATCAGCTAGTGCCATACATCGAAGGCACCCTGGTTAATCTTGCGAGAGCTAAAACATCGCGAGGCTTAACAGAACAGGGGCAGTATATTGAAAAAAAGCTGAAAGAGCCTTCAAGTAAAACTTTCTAAAAAATTAAAGCCACCTCTCTAACAAAAAGGTGGCTTTTAATGTATTAGTTGCTAACTACCAGCTGCCGCTAGCTCCGCCGCCTCCTCCGCCGCCACCACCAAAACCACCAAAACCGCCTCCGCCCGACCAGCCGCCTCCGCCACCGCTGCCCCAGCCTCCACCAAAGCTGCCCGGAAAGATCACGGGGCCGCCAAAGCGCCTGTATCCCCTGCGCGACATAAAACCTCCTCCCCTATTGCCTCCTCCAAACATGCCCATGATCATCATGATTACAATGAAAGCAACGATCAGCTTTCCAAAACTAATCCCGCCATCCTTTCTTGCCCGGTTCCTGTATGCTTCGGGAGCTTTGTATTCACCAGCAGCAGCTCTAAAAATAGAAGTGGTAGCAGCATCGAATCCCCTATAATAGTTACCTGCTCTGAAATTTGGGACAATATCGTTCTCGATAATATTCTTAGCGGTAATGTCGGGCACGGCGCCTTCCATTCCGTAGCCTGTTTGAATGTTGATTTTGCGGTCCTCTATAGAGGCAAGAATCACTACGCCATTGTCTTTTTGCTTATTACCTACTCCCCACTGGCGAAGTATTTCCAGTGCCACTTCGGATACGTCCAAATCTCCCGTTGTAGCTACCGTAATTACCGCAATTTGTGTAGACGTGCTGTCGTCATATGCAACCAGTTTTGCCTCCAGCGCCTGCTCTTGTTCTGGAGTCAATACATTGGCAAAATCGTTTACCAGCCTGGGAGGATTGGGTCGGGGCAGTTTCTGCACATAGTCTTTTACCTGTTGTGCGTTCCCAATAAAACAAAAGAATAGAAATATAGGGAGTAGTAGCTTTCTCATCATCTATTTGCCAAAGATTATTTCATCCGGCAATTCGTTCTTGTCTGTATCTCGATCATAGGGAAAGTGTTGATGCAACGCATCTCCGATGTCAGAGATACATTGAACAATCCCTTCTGCCAAATTTGCCTGCTTGAAACACACCATCATTTTGTTTACTTCTTCTTCCCAGTAAAGTTTACCCAGCTTCTCGTAAATTCCTTTGTCGCCATAAACAGCAGCCTGCTTGTCCTTAACGGCTACGTAAATTAAACTCGCATTTCGCTCCAGGGTTTTGTCCATTTCAAGCTGAGAAAAGATCTCCTGCGCCCTGTCAATAGCATCTACATACCTGCATTTAGATTCAATGAACAATCTGACCTCACCACTGGTATGTGTCTCTGCTTTTTTTATGGCATCTATTATCCTTTGCTGTTCTTCAGCACTAAAGAATTCTTTTTCCTTTCGCCAGGGGAATAGCTTCACGATTTACCTGGTTGTATCTGAGTTGAAATTAACAGAAGGGCGCTGCTGGTCACCAAAGTCAACTCGTGGTGCATTTTGGGTTCCCGGGTCTGCTGTGAAGCCTTGCCGCGGCCTAAAACCCATGACACCGGCGAAAATATTTGTCGGAAATCTGCGAACGTTGGTGTTGTAGCCTTGTACGGCTTCGTTGAAGTCGTTTCTTGCAACAGTGATCCTGTTTTCTGTTCCCTCCAGTTGTGTCTGCAGATTGCGAAAAGCATCGTTGGCACGTAGGTTAGGATATTGCTCCACCGTTACCAGCAGCCTGCTCAGCGCCCCCGATAATTGACCCTGAGCCTGTTGAAAGCGCTCAATATTTTCTGGCGTAAGGTTGTCTGGTGTTACCTGCACCGATGTTGCTCGTGCTCTGGCATTGATTACATCGTTTAAGGTACCTCTCTCAAAATTTGCTTCTCCCTTTACTGTATTGACAAGATTCGGAATGAGGTCTGCTCTTCTCTGATACTGACTTTGAACATTGTTCCATACTTTCTTTACATTCTCATCCTGCTGAACAAGGTTATTGTATTGGCCGCACCCCATAAAAAGGAGCACCACCACAATACCAAGAATAACCAGCAGGGGCATTGATCGTCTCATTGTCTTGTTTTGTTTTAAAGTTAATTAGATAGTTGACTAGCGATTACGCAATTTTTATTCCACGGCATAGTTTTTAGATAAAATAGACAAAATGACTCCTTTCCTGAAATACTTGATAGCAATGGCGTTACTGGTGGCAGTCATCTCCTCCAGGTGTCAAAAGAAGAACGTGGATAGCGGCACACCAATACCTCCTGCTACTATCACCGACAAGGTGCTTGTTGATGGCTTGAACAATCCCTGGGAAATTCTTTGGGGTGCGGATGATTTTATCTGGATGACACAAAAATCAGGGCAGATCAGCAGAGTAAATCCTTCAACTGGTGTAACAATACCTGTATACCGCATCCCCGATGTGCAAAGCAACGGAGAAGGAGGACTACTTGGCATGATACTGCACCCGAACTTTTCCACTACACCTTATGTTTATGTCAGCTACAATTACAACAGAACTAATGGATACAAACAGAAGATTGTTCGTTTTACTTATAACGGAAGCAGTTTAACTGATGCTTTTATTCTGCTGGACAACATCGAAGCTGCAAATATTCATAATGGAAGCCGATTGTTTATTTCAGGAGATAAATTATTCATCACCACAGGCGATGCAGCCAACCAATCACTTCCACAAAATACAAACTCGTTGAATGGCAAAGTGCTGCGTATTAACCTCGACGGAAGTATTCCGGCTGATAATCCTGTAGCAAACAGTCCTGTTTGGACCTCTGGACATCGAAATGCACAAGGTTTAGTGATGGCAGGAAACCAATTGTTTATATCGGAGCATGGACCCAGCACTGATGATGAAATAAATGTTATTGAAAAAGGAAGAAATTATGGCTGGCCAAATGTTCACGGTAACTGCAATACTGCAGAAGAACAAAGCTTTTGCGCAGTTAACAACGTTAAAGAACCTTTGCAAGTGTGGACGCCTACGATCGCGGTGAGCGGCATGGAGTTTTACGATAAAGACCTGCTGCCACAGTGGAAAAATTCGTTGCTGATTGCAACGTTAAAGAACAGCCGTTTGTACCAACTAAAGCTAAACAATGAAAGGACCTCTGTCATTGAAATAAATGAATACTTCAACAACAAATACGGTCGTCTGCGCGATGTGTGTGTAGCACCCAATGGAAAGGTATACCTGTGTACCGGCAATGGTAGCGGTGACAAGATCATCGAAGTTTCAGCCTCCCTTTGACATCAATTAGCGAGGAACTATTGTGTACTAGTTATTTGAACAGGCGCCAAATGTCAAGGCCAAAAGCATACAACATAAGCCCGAGCAGCAATACCATACCCACCATCTGGGCATACTCCATGAACTTATCTCCAGGTTTTCTGCCGGTAATGATTTCAGCGATTGTAAATAATGCATGTCCCCCGTCGAGTGCGGGAATAGGTAAAATGTTCATGAAGGCGAGAATGATGGAAAACAACGCGGTCATCATCCAAAACCGCTGCCAGTCCCAGCTGCCGCCAAAAGTTTTACCTATACTAATAATACCTCCAAGGTTGTCGTTTACCTTGTGCTCTTTCGACGTGAACAAAAGCCTGACTCCTGCCATGTAATCCTTCAATCGATCAATACCATAATTAGCGCCGGCAGGTATAGACTCTCCAAAGGAGTAATCGATCTTTTCTGTGCCAAGAATCTCACCGGGTCCGCGAGTTTCCAAACCTGTGGCCGTTCTTTCATCGGTTCTAACAACTGCAGTAACAGTATCTCTTTGTCCCCTGAGCAGAAAAAGTTGAATAGTTGTATCCTTAAAGCTTTTCTTTGATTCGATGTAGTCACTTAAAAATGAAAACCGTTGATCATTGACGCCAACCACCTGATCACCGGGTTGAATTTTACCCGACACATACTTCACTTTCTCATCGCCTTCGATGATGGCGGGATACCTTGGATAAACAAATCCCTGCAGCTGGTTCTTGGTAAGTTTTGAGAGGAAGCCTTCCGGAATCTGAATCATCGTATCTCTTCCGTTGCGATTTACGGTAAGTAATACTCTTTCGTTCAGCATCATCTCTTTGGTAAGCTCGTTATAGTAGGTAAGCGGCTTACCGTTAACGGCAGTGATGATATCTCCATCTTGAAGGCCTATTGTTTTCGCAAGCGAGTCTGCATCCAATCCGTACCTGAGGTTTTTAACCGGCAGCCTCTCTTCTCCCCACACAAATAAAATCATGGCAAAAAGCACAAGGGCAAGTATAAAGTTCACTGTCACCCCACCAAGCATGATAATCAGTCGCTGCCAAGCAGGCTTACTTCTAAACTCCCATGGCTGCGGTGGTAGCTTCATTTGCTCTTTATCCATGCTTTCGTCGATCATGCCTGAGATCTTTACATATCCGCCAAGCGGCACCCATCCAAGACCATACTCTGTTTCACCTAGTTTTTTCTTCCATAAAGAAAACCATGGATTAAAAAAAAGGTAGAACTTCTCTACCCTGCAGCCAAACCATTTAGCAGGTAAAAAGTGACCTAACTCGTGTAGAATAACAAGGATAGAAAAAGCAAGAATAAATTGTCCAACATTTGCGAAAAATGCAGACCAGTTTATCGCAAGTAACGCCATATTTATCGTGACCCGAAGGGACTTTTTAGATATTGTATAAAAGCCTTGAAATCCGGCTGAACTCTGTAAAGGCCGAATGCTGAAATATAAAGTTTAGCTTATTTTCAGCGCCTGCAAGATAATGTAGTAATCTATAAATGAAGTTATAAAACTGTTCTGATGACACTATAGCTTGATAAGATCAGCAGCAAAATGCCTGGCTTCACCATCGCTTTCAAAATACTCTTCTATGGTAGGTTGCTGTACAAAAGAAACTTTTTCCATGGTTTTTTCTATAATGTCTGTCATGTCTAAAAAGCCTATTCTGTTTCGCAGAAATGCGTAGACGGCAATTTCATTGGCAGCATTCATTACGCACGGCAGGTTTCCTCCTTTCTTTAGTGCGTCGATTGCTAAACTCAAGTTTCTGAATGTGCGGTAATCCGGCTCTTCGAATGTGAGCGTGTTGAATTTCTTGAAATCCATTCTCGGAAAACCATTGGCTATTCGCCTTGGAAAAGACAAAGCATATTGTATGGGAAGCTTCATGTCAGGCAAACCCATTTGCGCTTTTATGCTACCATCCTGGAATTGCACCATGGAATGTATGATGCTCTGCGGATGAATTACTATTTGGATCTGGTCTGGGTGAAGGTTGAAAAGCCACTTGGCTTCAATCATTTCCAAACCTTTGTTCATCAGCGTTGCTGAATCGATACTAATCTTTGCTCCCATGCTCCAGTTAGGGTGCTGCAACGCATGCTCCCTCCTTACATTCATCAAGTAATTGGGTTTTCTTCCCAGGAAGGGCCCCCCTGATGCGGTGAGAATTACTTTTTCTACTGGGTTTCTCAGTTCTCCAACCAGGCACTGGAAGATAGCAGAATGTTCAGAATCAACAGGTATAATAGGCACTCGTTTCTGCACAGCATTGGTCATGATAATGTCGCCAGCAACCACAAGCGTTTCTTTGTTTGCAAGCGCCACTGGTTTCCCGGAGTCAATGGCTTTCAAGGTGGGCTTTAGTCCCGCATAGCCAACAATAGCGGCCAGCATTAGATCATAACAATCCATTGCAGCCACTTCTTCAAGAGATTCTTCGCCTGCAAAAACCTTTACATCAGTTTGTGCTAAAGCTTCTTTTACCTTGTTGTACTTATTCTCTTCACCAATGACAACAATGTTAGGTTTGAAGTATAAAGCTTGTTGAATAAGCACTTCGTCATTGTTGTTGGCGGTAAGCACGTCAACAGAAAACTTATCAGGGTGTGCAGCTATCACTTCAAGAGCCTGCGTTCCAATAGAACCTGTCGACCCAAATATAGCAATGCGTTTTACAGGGGGTGTGGTCATAACCTAATTACAGGTAAAGTGAAAGCACATAATTACTATTTTTCTGTCCATCTGGAGAGTTCATCTGCAATCATCCTGTCGTTACTCAGTCGAGGCACTTTGTTTTGGCCACCTAGTTTTCCTATTGATTTCATGTAATCGATGAAGCCATTCTTTCTCACGACGGATATCTTCAAGGGTTGCAAAATATTACCCCTGATCAAATCATCATAATAAATGTTCTTTTTGCGCAGGTTGGCATCTATTTTTTCCGAAAAACGTTTGATGTCCTCTGGTTTGTTCTCAAATTCCACGAACCATTCGTGGTAGCTTTTTCCGCCGTCCTGTTGAATCATTGGAGCTACAGTGAATTCGGTAATTCTTATATTATCTTCAGTAGCAGCATTCAACAAGCTTTGTTCTACCTCCTCTCCTATCACATGCTCACCAAAAGCAGAAATGAAATGTTTTATCCGGCCGGAAACGACAAGCCTGTAGGGATTCAGAGAAGTAAACTTTACTACATCTCCAATGCCATAACTCCATAAACCTGCATTACTAGAAATAACCAATGCGTAGTTCTCTCCCTGCTTTACATCATGCAACGACAACCGGGTAGGTCGTTCGTTGAATATTTCTGAGGCAGGCACGAACTCAAAAAAAATGCCACTGTTCGTGTTCAACAGCAAGCCTTCATCTGTTTGTGTGTCCTGGAAGGCAAAGAATCCCTCAGATGCTGGAAAAGTCTCTATCGTATGAAGTTCTTTGCCGATGCTGTTCATCAGTTTGTTTTTGTAGGGCTGAAAATTTACCCCACCGTGTACCAGCACCTGCAAGCCCGGGTAAAGCTCACTGATCTTTTTGCCAGAGCGGTCTTGCAGACGATCAAAATACATTTGCACCCAGGGTGGTATGCCACTGATGAGGGTCATGTTCTCTTTCAAAGTCTCATCGACAATCTTATCCAGCTTCGCCTCCCAGTCCTCAATGCAATTGGTCTCATACGTTGGCATCTGATTAGTTCTAAGGTAGCGCGGTATGTGGTGATTGACAATACCACTTAAACGCCCTGTCGGGATATCGGCGATGCGTTCCAGCTCGGGTGAGCCGGATAAAAAAATCATCTTACCGTCAGCAAAGGAGGTATTCCCGGTTTCTGCAATGTAGCATAGAAGTGCATTCCGGGCACCGTTGATGTGGTTGGAAATGGAATCTTTCGAAATAGGAATGTATTTGACGCCACTTGTAGTGCCAGAGGTTTTTGCGAAATAAATTGGCTTCCCTTTCCACAAGATGTTGTGTTTTCCTTCTTTTATTTTGTCGATGTAAGGCTTTAATTGCTCGTAATCACGAATTGGAACATGTTCTTTGTACTCGTTGTAGGTGGAGATGGAGCTGAAATTGTGTTCCTTTCCAAATTCTGTTTGAGCCGCAGAATTGACTATTTTCTTTAATATGCCTTCCTGATCCTGCAGTGCCGTTTGCATGCTCTTTTTTATTCCTTTATATACATAAAGGGCAAAGGGCTTTGCCAAGATTGATTTAACGTTCATCTTTTCGTTCTGCTTGGGTTGCAAGGTAAGCAGTAAGTAATATCAACCAATAACATTGTTACAATCGAAGGCGTGAGGGTGCAGGTATGGCGCTGTTAAATTGAGCTGAAAAGCTCCATGAAAGGCAATTATTCTGGAATTTTATAAGGTGAAATATGAAAATTTACATACCTTCGCCGTCCAAATTTTGGACCTTTATGTTTGCAATCGTTAAAATAGCTGGCCAACAATTCAGGGTGGAGAAAGACCAAACCTTGTATGTTCCGCATGTGGGTGGAAATGCTGGCGATAAAATCGAATTCTCCGACGTGTTGCTCGCCGACAACAACGGAAGTCTGTCTGTAGGCAGTGGCGTCAGCTTGAAGATTCAGGCAGAAATATTGGATCATGTGAAGGGTGATAAAGTAATTGCTTATAAACAAAAACGCAGAAAGGGTTTTCGGAAGAAGCATGGTCATCGCACCCAATATACCAGAATTAAGATCAGCGACATTGCATAATCTAACTTTAAAAGCAAGTAATCATGGCACATAAAAAAGGCGAAGGCAGTGTAAAGAATGGCCGCGACTCACAGAGCAAGCGGTTAGGTGTAAAGATTTTTGGTGGCCAACCCGCTATTGCAGGCAACATTCTTGTGCGTCAGCGTGGTACTGTGTATCACCCTGGTAAGAATGTTGGGGTAGGAAGAGATTTTTCTCTTTTTGCACTTATCGATGGTGTTGTAGAATTTAAAAAAGGAAGACAGAATAGAACGTTTGTTTCTGTAAGCACTTCTGAACCTGACGCCTGATTGTGATTTATTGGTTGTAAAAACTTTGATAGTTAAAATTTAGTTTATAATTTTACTATTGTTACTTTTTTTTACTAACCATTAAATTCAAAAAAAACATGGCAACAGCAAAAAAAGCTGCTCCAAAAAAAGCAGCCGCTAAAAAAGCAGCTCCAAAGAAGGCAGCCGCTAAAAAAGCAGCTCCAAAAAAAGCAGCCGCTAAGAAAGGCGCTTCTAAAGGTTCTAAATAAGAACTCAAGACCTTTAAATAACGAAAGTCCCGTTTCACACGGGACTTTTTTTTGGATTTGTTCAGCTACTTCTTTATTTATCCTGTCCTATCGGCGCTGATATTTGCCTGTCTCACAACATTCCTTTCTGTTTCACGTTTGCAGTCTCGTCGGTGTTGCCATCAATAAATTGATGTTGCCATTTCGTAAACCCTACAATTTTTATTGCTTCAGTTCCCATGCTGACGAACGCCTATTGTTTTATTTTTTATACACAAAGATCTCTACTCTCCTGTTTCTCTGCCTGCCCACTGCAGTCCAGTTATCAGCCACGGGTTTATCGCTGCCCAATCCTCTACTTTCGATCTTTGTTTTAATCTTCTTGTCGAAGTAAGCCGCTACCGTATTTGCTCTTCTCCAGGACAGCTCTTTGTTGAATGTTTCCGTACCTCTCGAATCTGTATGTCCTATCACAACAATAGAATCAATAGGCGTCGTGCTTACTTGTGTGGTGAAACTATCGAGAAGCATCATTGCTTTTTTGTTCATCATAAAGCTACTGGTGGCAAATAGCACATCGGGGATGATAAGTGTGTCGACCTTGACGGTAACTGTCGTTGAGCTTTTCTTAGGAGGTGGAGGATTATTCCTGTTTACCTTTACACTCTTATCTAAAAACTCATGGCGGTCGTTTTGTGCGTAGATCTCCTCTTTTGTTTGCTTCCAATCGGTACATAATCGTTCGTACGGGTCAAGAGGTGTCACAGAAACATCATCGAAGAACACCTGATACTCATCCTCGTCATGGAGTCTGTTGTGCGGCTGCAATGGTTTTCTTCCAAAATATGCTAGTGAAAAAAATTGCTCATGACCTTGCGCTTTGTAGTTGAATGATAGCTGCTGCCATCCTGTGTCGGTATTCACCGGCTTCTTCATAGCATTTTTGAAGTATAGCGACGGCTTGATGTTGTTAACCGCCGTTTTCGTGAACAACAGGTCATAATCTGAAAATAGAATCCCCATACTGTCCAAAGCTTCGTGCTGCGACTTCACAAAGAAATCGATGCGGTAAGTTTTACCCGCCTGCATACCGCAAAGAAGCTTGCTTTGGAGAAAAGTTCTGTAAAGGGGCTTCTTGACACTGCCGACCGTTACTCCTACGAAATGGAGACCTGTTCGTGCAAGTTTAACTTCTTTAAAATAGTAGATCGAAGACGAAACGGAGTGTATCCAGGCTTCGGGTGCACAATTAATCTTGTATTCAGAGCATATATTCTCCTCTTCAAAACCTCCATTAGCAAGCAAGCTTTGCGCAGCTGGAGAAAGCGGAAGCAATATTGCATAAAGAAGAACACGCATTATGTAGAAAACGACAGGTGAAAAAAAATGTTGCTTCTACTCCGACCGCTCCTCCCACACACAGGCTAAATGCACGATTGTTTCAACAGCCTTGTTCATGTCCTGTATACTTACAAATTCAAGCTTCGAATGTATTGCCTGCATTCCTGCAAACAAGTTTGGACACGGTAGGCCCATGAACGATAACTTACTTCCATCCGTGCCCCCTCTTATACTCTCCATCTTCACTGCTAATCCAGCTCGTCGAATGGCCTCTTTCGCATATTCTACCACGTGAGGGTTTTGATCGAGCACTTCTTTCATATTCCTGTACTGTTCCGTTATTTCAAACTGGTATGAAGCTTTTGGGTATTTAGCCACTATAGTATCTGCGATCTCTTTCAAAAGGTCTTCTTTTTCTTTTAAACCTGCTGTCGAAAAATCCCTAATGATGAAATCAATAACACATCGTTCAGCTATTCCGTCAACGCGTATGGGGTGAATAAATCCCTCCTTCTTTTCTGTAGTTTCTGGCGACATATTATTCTTTGGCAAGGCAGCCAGCAGTTCCCCCGCTATTTTCAAAGCATTTATCAGTTTGCCTTTTGCATCTCCCGGATGTGTGATGACTCCATTCACAGTGATTTTCACGCCGTCAGCGCTAAAGGTTTCGTCTTCAAGTGATCCTGCTTCACTACCATCAAGCGTAAAAGCGTAATTAGCTCCAAGTTTTTCCAGATTCAGTTTTGCAGTACCTCTTCCTATCTCTTCATCGGGTGTAAACAGTATTTTGATCTCGCCATGCTTTATTTGAGGATGAGTGACAAGGAAGTTTACTGCATCCATTATCTCGGCAACACCTGCTTTGTCATCGGCTCCCAACAAGGTAGTGCCGCTCGCAGTTATGATGTCATGCCCAACTAGTTTCTTAAGGTACGGAAATTTGCTGCTGCTAACTACTTGCGAAGGATCGTGGGGCAGCACAATGTCAGCTCCTGAATAATTTTGGTGCACAATTGGACGAACATTTTTGCCACTCGCATCAGGTGCGGTGTCTACATGGGCACAGAAGCAAACGGCAGGCACTTTCTTATCCGTGGTCGCAGGAACGGTCGCATATACGTAACCGTAATTGTCGAGAGCTGCGTCACTGAGACCCATATCTAAAAGTTCCTGGACAAGCAATTTCGAAAGCTGCAATTGGTTTTCTGAACTCGGATAACTTTCTGAAAGCGGATTGCTTTGCGTGTCGATCTGAACATATTTTAAAAAACGTTCAGCAGCAGTGAAAGCATACTTTTCAAACATGTCCAAAATTACGTTTAGAAATTCTGTATGCTATAAAGAATCGGGATGTTCAAAGGCTTTTGTACCTTAAGTGTACCAAAACAAATAGTTATGAAACAAACTTTAATTGCAGCCATTGTTGGTGGAATTATCCTCTTCATTTGGCAGTTTCTCTCCTGGAGTCTAATTAACCTGCATCAAGGTGTTCAGCAATACACCTCCAAACAAGACGAGATCATGAATTTTTTGAACAATCAACAGCTACCTGAGGGCGGGTACATATTACCAACGGTAACTGAGAATGCAAGTATGGACGAGTGGAACGAGATGATGAAGAAGGCTGAGGGAAAACCCTGGGCAAGCATTCAGTATCACAAAGCTTTGAAAACTAACATGGGATTAAACATGATCCGCGGATTGATCATTGACATCTTAACCGTGTGGCTATTCTGCTGGATTTTAGCAAGGCTTCAACTGCCATCATTTACCACCATCGTTATCACGTCTTTGCTCACCGGCCTCATCATATTTTTTAATGTGCCCTATACCAATTTCATTTGGTATGAAAACTTCGATATCTGGGCTCATTTGCTCGATGCCATCGTAAGCTGGGGTTTATGTGGATTGTGGCTGGCGTGGTGGTTTAGCAGGCAAAACCGTCAGCGATCTGCAACATAGGTTTATAATTAATTAGCACTGCTAAAGCTTTCAAGGGCTTTAGCAGTATCTTTTCATCTAAGGCATTATAATTCGTGAGCTAGGCACGATCTCCACCAGTTCAATATCAAAGATCAGATCTTCTCCTGCCAGTGGGTGATTAGCGTCAAGAACCACGTTTTCTTCTTTTACTTCAACAATGGTAACTGGTATGGAATGGCCTTGTCCATCACTCATCATCAACTGCATACCTACCTCGGGGTTCATATCACCCGGGAATTGAGCCTTCGGAAATTCCACCACGCGACTTTCTTCTTTTTCGCCATAAGCGTCTTCAACTGCAATCTCCACAATTCTTTTATCCCCGATCTGCATCCCCTTCACTCCTTCATCAAAGCCCTTGATTACCTGTCCGCTTCCCACCGTAAACTCAAGGGGATCTCTACCTTGCGAGCTGTCGAAAGTTTCGCCAGTTCGCAACTTGCCATTATAATGTACGCGAACTTTGTCGCCGTCTTTTACTTGTTGCATGGTTAGTGTGTTTTTATCAATAAAGAAATACTTGCTGTGCACGATCCAAAATTCTTCAATGGCTCTTCTGCTGCAGTAACCAGGTGGGGTAGAAAAGCAGGAAAAGAGGTGAGCAGCAAGCAATTTACAGAGATATTCTTGAATGTTGTTGAGCGCATATTTTGTACCAAGCCATTGGCCGCTTGAAGATGCTTTAACAGTAACTGAACAGAAACTCTATTACTTTTAATAATTAACAAGCTCTCATGAATAGCCAACGATCTACTAAGTATTTAACTGCTATTGCACTTGCCTCAACCGTAGTATTGATATGCAGTTACATTCCATCACAGAATGGCCGGTCATTAAAGACGCAGTTGGAAGCTGAAGCTGTGATGCGTGACCATAACATTCTCCCCGCTGCTGCCCGTGTTGACCAGTATCTGCACTTGCTGAAAGGAAAAAATGTGGCGGTATTCGCCAACCACACATCAACGGTTGGTGACAAGCATCTAATTGATGTACTTAGAAACGCAGGCATAAAGATCCAGGTAATCTTTGGCCCTGAGCACGGCTTTAGAGGGAATGCTGATGCAGGTGAATATATTGAGAACGGCATGGACAAAGCTACAGGCATACCTGTTGTTTCGTTGTACGGAAAAAAGAGAAAACCAACGAAGCAGGATCTCAGGGGAGTAAATGTGATGCTATTCGATATCCAGGATGTGGGAGTTCGGTTTTATACCTATATCTCTTCGCTCCAGGACTATATGGAATCGGCTTTGGAAAACAATCTGCCCCTGATAGTTCTTGACCGCCCGAACCCAAATGGTTTTTACATTGATGGTCCTGTGCTAGAAGAAAAGTTTAAATCGTTTGTGGGAATGCAGTCAGTGCCGATAGTATATGGAATGACCATCGGTGAATATGCACAAATGATTTTAAGAGAGCAATGGCTTAGCAAAGAAGCTAACCAGCTGTACAGAAACATTATGGCAGCGAAGTATAGAGAAGGTGCAGTTTATTTTAGCCTGAACGTGATCACCTGTGCCAATTACACGCACAAGAGCAAGTACGAGTTGCCTGTTAAACCTTCGCCCAACCTCCCAGAAATGCAATCCATCTATTGGTATCCCTCCACCTGCTTTTTTGAAGGAACACTGCTTAGTGAGGGGCGGGGAACAGACAAGCCGTTCCAGGTGTTTGGCCATCCGTCATTACCCAAAGAACTTTATTCATTTACGCCCACTTCACGCGAGGGAGCAAAAGAGCCAAAGCTAAAAAATCAACTTTGCTATGGCTGGAACTTACATGCCACCCAGAAGGATGTTCTAAAAGACATAAGCAACAAGGTTCAGATTAAGTGGCTGCTGCAAGCTTACCAACTGTTTCCAGACAAGGACAAGTTTTTTATTGTGAGTAAAAAGGAAACTCCAGCCGAAACAGACTATTTTTTCAATAAACTTGCCGGCAATGCTACCCTCATGAACCAGATTAAATCCGGTGCAACGGAAAAGCAAATCAGAATGAGTTGGGAGCCCAAGATCTCCCGATTCAAACAAATCCGAAAAAAGTACCTGCTGTATCCTGATTTCAATTAAGTGAGTTGTCCGTTTACTCCAATGGTTGATCTTTGTGCACCGTCGATTGCATCAGCACTGCTGAATCCTTTAAGTTTACGATTTGATTAATGGAAGAATTCAGAAGCCTTAGGATAGTTTTTATGGGCACTCCCGATTTTGCCGTGGCGTCTTTAGATGCACTCGTGCATGCAGATTGCAACATTGTGGGTGTAATAACAGCGCCTGACAAACCCGCAGGTCGCGGCATGATTCCACAGCACAGCGCAGTAAAGAAATATGCACTCGAAAAAGGTCTTAAAATACTACAGCCTGAGAAGTTGAAAAATCCAGCCTTCCTGGAGGAACTTGCTGCGCTAGACGCAGATTTGCAGGTGGTGGTGGCATTCAGAATGCTTCCTGAAATAGTTTGGAGCATGCCGAGAATGGGCACCATAAATGTTCATGCATCACTATTACCGCAATACCGTGGTGCAGCACCCATCAATTGGGCTATTATCAACGGTGAAAAAGAATCGGGTATTACAACGTTCAAGCTAAAGCAGGAAATTGATACAGGGAATATTTTGCTGCAGGAAAAAATAAGCATCGGTGAAGATGAGACTGCGGGTGAGCTGCACGACAAG
>DASQNW010000214.1:0-2710 GCA_035644775.1 Chitinophagaceae bacterium
ATATCATAGACAAAGTCACAATTCGCTTCCTTACTTTGGATAAACAATGGATAACAGGCGACTTAAAGCAAGAATTTGCAGCATTCTTTACTAACCAATATAAAGCAGGAGATGCCGTAGAGGTATATTACGATCCAAAACAACCATCACACTTCTTTGTAGATACAAAACAGTCCCGGAGAACAGCAAGAATTATTTTTGCTTGTGTAGGCATAGTCCTTTTTGCTGCCGGCCTTTACCAGCTGATGCAAACATAATCTCAAGGCCAGCGGCTAACAACCGGCTTTCCGCGATATGGACTTTTGAAAAAGTTCTGAAACCATGCCTAAAAACCTAATCCGTTGTGCGGCAATAAAATAATAGCGGGCACTATGCAAACAAACAATAACGTCATTCTTTTAACCGGCGGAACGTCAGGGATAGGTCTCGAGATGGTGCGGCAATTTTATGCACGTAACAACAAGCTAATTGTTACCTCAAGCAACCCGGTGAACTTACAACTGCTACAAAATCAGTTTCCTGATATTTCAATAATCGTTTGCAACTTAGCCGACAATGCATCTGTTGCGCAACTCATTGCAAAATGCGTGGCTGAATTTAGGGACATCAACATTTTAATCAATAACGCCGGTATTCAAAACAACTACAATTGGTTGGATGAACCCGATGGGTACAATAAAATTGAAAATGAGATTTGCATAAATTTTACCAGTCCCATGAAACTGATTTACGGACTTCTTCCGGTACTTAAAACCAAGCCGCAATCCGCTATCGTAAACGTATCCTCCGCGCTTGCTTTCTCACCAAAAAGATCAGCTCCTGTTTATTGCGCCACAAAAGCAGCGATCCACAACGCAACAAAAGCCCTTCGATACCAGCTTGAAAATACATCCATAAACGTTTTTGAAATCATACCCCCTTTGGTAGATACAGCAATGACAAAAGGCCGGGGAAAAAGGAAAATAACGCCTAAGCAACTAGTGGACGAGTTTCTCATCAATTTAAAAAATGACAGGCTGGAAAGTAACATAGGCAAAATAAAACTATTCAGGGCGCTGCTGCGGCTTTCGCCAAAACTTGCCGACAGCATTTTGAAAAATGGTTAATGCATAAATAGCAGACAAGTACAAACTGCAGGTTTTGCATGCTGCCGAACAGGAATTAAAATGAAGCTTTGAATAATGCTGTATGAGTTCATTATGGTTGAACCTGCAGGCATGCCCATGCACATCTAAAGTCTAACTACGTCACTTTGTAATTTAATCCCATTGCATAATCTCAAACTGTTTAACTGAACCTTTGTCATTTTGAAGTGTATTAAAGTATCAGTTGTGCAAGTACACACAAAAGCCCATACATCAACTCATGGAGTACACTTCCGACAGTTCTGTTAATGCTACAAACAGGCCGTCTTCTTTCCAAAAAAAGACCATTGTTATTGCCGGTGCTACAGGCCATTTGGGTAAGAGAATTGCCGTTCATCTTGTAAATTCAAAGGTGCATGTGATTGCTTTGGTGAGAAAAAGCAGCCCTCCTAATCAAACAGGTTTTTTGGAAAAGCTGGGCGTTACATTAGTTGTGGTGGACTTTGATAACCCATCACAGTTAGCAGCAGCTTGTGCCGGAGCTACTTGCATTATATCGGTTGTAAGCGGGCTGGAAGAGGTAATCATAGATACCCAAACAAAGCTTCTGCAAGCGGCCCTCCAGGCCGGGGTTCCCCGTTTTATCCCCTCCGACTATAGTATAGATTATACAAAACTGTCCTATGGAAGCAACCGGAATCTTGACTTGCGGAGACAATTTAATGAGCAGTTGGACAAAGCGCCCATTGCGGCAACCTCCATTCTCAACGGCATGTTCACGGATCTTCTTACCGGCCAGGCACCGGTAATTCTTTTTGGCTTGAAACGGGTGGTTTACTGGGGTGATGCGGACCAGCTCCTGGATTTTACAACGATGGAAGATACCGCTGTATACACCGCACGGGCGGCGCTTGATGAGGCAACACCACGTTACCTGCGTATTGCAGGTGATGTAGTTAGTGCCAGGGAACTTAAAGAGGTTGCAAGTAGCGTTACCGGAAAAACGTTTCGGTTATTAAGAGCCGGCGGATTGAACAGCCTGCAAACTATGATCCGTGTTACCCGGACCCTTTTTCCGAAGAGAGAAGAAGTATTCCCTCCCTGGCAAGGCATGCAGTACCTGCATAATATGTTTACAGGAAAGCCCAAGTTACAACCTCTGGATAATGATCGTTATACCGGCATTCAATGGACCTCTGTCCGGGATGTGTTGGAAAAGAAAGGTAAATAAACCATTGCACCGGTCAGAAGAAGACGCGCCTGTAGCTAACCTTGAAATTCTCCGTTGCTGGGCATGCGGGCTTTGTTTAACCAGGCTAGTATATTGTCTCATACAACTTTTTCAAAAGTCCATACCGGTGGCTGCGCGTGCAGCCCACTTCTCATCAGTACCGCTTTTTGGCGTACATTCACCAACTACAAAAAAGTAAAACGCACGATATGAATAACAGGGAAAAGATGGTGATTATGGATAAGATTATCCGCGAGCTAGAAGACCTGGTGAACAGTCAGACCTCGGTGCTGAAAAAAATCGGGCAGATTGAAGCAGAAAACATCAACCTCGGCGATAAATTTTTAGATGAGAAACTGCCGGACGTTTTCGAGGAAGTTGATGCTGCCCTCAC
>DASQNW010000215.1:0-3757 GCA_035644775.1 Chitinophagaceae bacterium
TATACCAGCTTTATTCCTTCACTGCCTCAACAATGGTCCCATTTGCTTCAGGTCTGTGTATTGCACTACAGTTGCGTGGAGAGCAATTGTTGTTTGCCGTTGATTAACTAAAATAATTCTGAAAGTTTTCAAACCAAGACCGTTTTTCAATCGTAGTTACTTACCAACGGCATGAACTATAAGCCAGTTTAAGATATCACTACTTGTTTGTCATTATTTAAAACAACCAAATATGTCAGAAAAAAACTACCCTGACCAGGATCTGGAACTTCTTTCGGATGTGGAGAAAGCACATGTTACCCGCCGAAAGTTTTTCAATTACGCAGGTCTTTCTGCTGCAGCAGTTTTTGCAGCCTCTTGCTCAAAGGAGCTTAGAAATGGAGAAAGCGCAGCTCCATACGCACAGGATGATCCCCACAATAAGCCGAAGAACACAGTTAATCTCGGAAAGGGAGACATTGGAATCCTCAACTATGCCTACGCGTTAGAACAGCTGGAAGCCGCATTCTACACAAAAGTGACCGAGTCGTCGTACTGGGCGAGCGCTCAAGCAAAGGAAAAGACTTATTTGGAAGACATTCGCGATCATGAAATAGCCCACCGCGAGTTTTTCCAGAATGTTCTTGGTAAGAAAGCTATCGGCAGGTTATTGTTTGATTTCAGTTCTGTAGACTTCAGCAGCAGAGAAAGCGTACTTGCTACGGCTAAGGCGTTTGAGGATCTTGGCGTTGCAGCCTATAATGGTGCTGGCGAATTGTTGGAAAATGTAAATTATTTGTTGATTGCGGGAAAAATTGTGTCTGTAGAAGCGCGGCATGCAGCAGCTGTAAGAGATCTTATCAGCTATGGAAGTTTCGCTGGTCCGGACGTGGTAAACGCACAAGGTCTTGATGTAGTCTTAACACCACCTCAAGTGCTGGCAATTGCAGACAAATACATTGTCACAAAAATCATCGCTAATAATTTACCAACTTCTTAAACTACAATCATGAACCTACATAATATTATCGGTGAGATAGAAAAAATAGATCCCGAAGTGTATGAGCGCCTTGACGGCCGGAGAGCTGCAGTTAAAGGCCTTGCAAACATCGGAGGTAAGCTGGCACTAGCTACGGTGCCGATTGCACTGGGATCACTTTTCAAAAAATCATACGGCCAGAGCAGCACGCAAAAAATTCTTGACGTACTCAACTTTGCTTTGACGCTGGAATACCTTGAAGCTGATTTTTACAACAGGGGGCTTGCAGCAGGAAGTTTAATTCCGGAAGGTGTGGATCGCATGTCAATACAGGTAATTGCCGATCACGAAAATGCCCACGTTCAATTTTTGAGATCTGCTATCATGAGCCTCGGTGGAACTCCTGTGCCTATGCCGACATTTGATTTTACAGCAGGTAACGGCAGCTACGCAGGACCGTTTGCAGCCGTATTCACGAATTACGATCTGTTCCTCGCTGTTTCACAAACTTTCGAAGACACAGGCGTTAGAGCTTACAAAGGACAAGCGGGTAATTTGATCAGCAGCAATGAAATTTTAAGGGCAGCTCTCCGGATCCATTCGGTTGAAGCACGCCATGCTGCCCACGTTAGAGAAATGCGTAGCCGCAGGCCTAGTGGCCTCGTGGTGGGAATGCCACAACCTTGGATTACGTTAGACCAAAGCAATATTGCATCTCCACTGGTTCAGAAAAGCTATGAGGGTGAAGACAACACCATCCAGGCAGGAATACAAATAACTGGAATTAATGGCCTCACCTTTATTTCGAGCGAAGATGCGTCTGAGGCTTTTGATGAACCATTGTCTAAAGACCAGGTGTTAATGATTGTTGATCCATTTATTGTTTAATAGTACAGTGTCCATAAGAGAAGAAGGAGAGCTGAAAGGCTCTCTTTTTTTATAAGCAGACTCCGACTTAATAGGATTAAACGTTGCCGACAAGCTTGCCACTACTTCTTCCCACAGGCTCCAAATAGGACGGTTATGACTCAAATGAGAATGGCTCTGTTATCCGGGAATCATTTTAGGAAAGCAACTTAAACGCGGTTGGGATCAGGATGCCTGCTCAACTTCCAATAGTTCAGGATCATCTGGATCATGTTTTTCAAAGATTCAATATCATTGGGCTTTGTGAAGAAACCCTGCGCAATACTTTCATATGCATCCAGCACAGCCTCGTGAGCTGATGTAGTGGTAAGAAAAACGAACGGAATGCTCTTCCTTCTTATATGCGCTACTGCATTGATTTTTTTCTTTAGTTCTGCTCCCGACATTTTGGGGATGTTGATATCGCTAAAGATCAGGAAAGGCTTATCGGCTGTAGTCTCAAGATAGTGGTAAGCACTGAAGCAGTCGCTGAAAACCTTTATTTCATTGGGTACACGCAGGCTATCGAAAACTTCCTTTAAGATCATCTGATCATCAGGATCATCTTCTATCACCAATATTGGTCCCAAGCGACTGCCCATGAAGTTATTTCTAAAGTATTGAATTTGTGTCTTAACACTTTTTATCACTGCCTCACATCAGGCGAGTGGCACCAAAGGTAACGATGTAGTTCACTTGATTGGCTCAACAAGCTCCGATATATTAATTGAAGATAAATAAGGGTCGAGTAAGTCAACTGAATCAAAAGCAAACATCAACCCGCCTCTCTTGCTTCCGGCAAGGCGCCACACTTCCACATAGAAGGCATCAATTTGAAAAAGGGAGATATGATAAGACTGAAGGGTACGCGTACAGAGAAAAATACCTCCATCTATGATGGCTTCGCGCTGATCATTATCTACAAGGTCGTTGAACTCTTTTATTGACATGAGGCACAGTATTCGAACATTAGCTATTCAAACCAAATGCCTGAAAAATCTGTGCAATCATCGGCTCGAATTCTACGGAACAAGTTGAATAGTTTAGCTGTGTAGGCGATCGGCGTGAACAACGCCACATCATGGAATGCTGTTCTCGTGTGGAATTGTAGAGTTTCTTCCATGGTGAGCAAACCGTTGTTTCGGGTAATATTGAGGCTACAGCCTCTTCATCAAGTGCAAAAAAATCCCTCCTGAACAAGGAGGGAGCTAATATTTGGGTAAGGTGATACCGCGATTCACCGTCTACATCAATTTGAAAATAGTGGATCTATGCTCCTGCAAACGCACTTGACCATAGAAATAAGCGTTTCGGCAGTGACACAGCCCGGGTAAATGGTGTACCTACGCTTTACCTTATGCTTTTTGAACGTTTACAGCCACAAGACCTTTTGGTCCGTGTTCTACCTCGTAACTCACCTGGTCGTTCTCACGTATCTGGAAATTTAAGTTGTTGATGTGCACGAAAGCTCTTTCTCCGGTGGCTTTGTCGTTTATAAAGCCAAAACCTTTCGACTCGTCGAAAAAAGCCACTACGCCAGCCCTGACGGCGGGTTCATTTGAGGGTTCATACTTCGGCACACTTATCTGCATGTCTTCCTGTTTGAAAGACTTCATTTTTCGTGGGTCGGGCGGCGTTGAGGAAATGTTGCCTTCTTCATCGATGTACGCCATCATATCATCCAGGCTTTGGCCCTTTTTGGCGTTCGCTTTACGCTGTTCCATCTTTTCCTGCTTTTCCTGCCGCTGCTTTATTCTCTTTTTTTCTTTTTCTTTCTTATTATAAGTTTCACCTGGTTTAGCCATAGTTCAATAGAGTCTGTTTGTTTTTAAAGAAGTGTTTTGCTGTTACAAATCTATAACCAATATGTAAAAAAAGACCCTAAAATAGGGC
>DASQNW010000216.1:0-19962 GCA_035644775.1 Chitinophagaceae bacterium
AAGAGCCAGGGATTTCACGGGTGAAAAAGGGTAACAATTTTACATACATCTATGACGACAAACCACTAAAAGACAGTGAGCAGCTGGAACGTATAAAGAAACTTGCCATACCACCAGCATGGACAAACGTATGGATTTGTCCCAAACAAAACGGGCATATTCAGGCTACCGGAATTGACGCCCGCAACAGGAAACAATACAGGTATCATACCCTTTGGAATAGCCTTCGCAATGAAACGAAATTCCACCGGCTGTACGAGTTTGGTAAGTTGCTTCCATCGCTGCGACTTAAGCTAGAGGAAGACCTGGCCAAAAAAGAGCTCTGCGAAGAAAAGGTAATTGCCACCGTTATCAGCCTCATGGAACGAACCTACATTAGGATCGGAAATGATGATTATGAAAAGATGTACGGCTCCTATGGTCTAACTACGCTGAAGGACAAACACGTAAAAATTGAAGGCGATAAGCTCGCATTTTCCTTTACGGGAAAAAAAGGAATATTTCACAACATCAGCATTCGAAACAAGCGCCTGGCCCGTACGGTAAAAGCCTGCCGGGACATAGCCGGTAAAGAACTGTTTCAATACCTCGATCCTTCAGGCGCTCGCAAACCAATTGATTCGGGAATGGTGAACCGGTACATAAAAGAAGCAACTGGCGGCGACTTTAGTGCTAAAGACTTTAGAACCTGGGCCGGCTCTCTTGATGTACTTAGGGCATTTAAAGCCATCGGCCAGGCTGGTTCACAAGCCGATTGCAAAAAAAATATTGTTGCAGCATTAGACGAAGTAAGCAAGAAGCTGGGAAATACACGCACCGTATGCAAGAAGTACTATGTGCACCCTGGCATCATAAAGCTTTACGAAGAGCAAAGTCTCGAAAAGTATTTAGCTGAGCTGGATAGGATTGAGGAGACTGATGATCTTACGGGCTTTACAAGTGAAGAAAGAGTGCTAATGAAGATACTTAAGCAACTCGTCTAAATCAGATCAACTAATTGATATCTGCTTTATAAAACTATCACGCCGTTGAGTTTTGCACAATCATCTGCCACTAGGCTTGTTTTTCTTCAGGTACGATTTTTTAAAACTTTTAGGTATAAAAAAACAGAAATTATGGAAAGAAATTCAAAAGTAATAGGTGTATTGAACGACCTCATTCGCATCAATCATGACCGCATTGTAGGTTATGAAAAAGCAATTGATGAATTAAAAGACAGCGATGCGGATCTGCGGACTCTCTTTCACCGTTACACCCAGGAAAGCAAGGAATATGCAAATGAGCTAACCCACGAAGTAACACGGTTGGATGGCGACCCTGCAGATGGCACTACCAATTCAGGAAAGGTATACCGCGTGTGGATGGATTTGAAAGCTGCCGTGAGCGGTAAGGATCGCAAAACCATTCTGGACAATTGCGAGTTTGGAGAGGATGCGGCACAGAAGGCGTATGACATGGCGTTGAACTCCGATGTAGATCTAGAGCCAACACTCCGGGAGCTGATCATCAAACAAAAGGCTGCGCTAAGGGTAGGTCATGATGAAGTGAAGCGTCTTCGTGATATGCACAAAGCTACCAATGACTAAGTCTTACTAATTGTATAGTAACACATAAAGGCTGGTGATTCCAGCCTTTTTTGGGGAATTAGCTACTCAGCAACTTTTTCTTTCGAAATAGGTAGTTTGGCAAAGAATTTTGTCTAACTATTGTAATCAAATTGGTTTTTATGATAGTCAATGAAAATAATTCCCTTCCATATATGAAGAGCCTTTCAACATGCTTGAACAAGGTGATTTCGGATGGGTATACCGAAGATTTTAAAATAACAGAAAAGGGCATGGAGGGTTTGCACAACAAAAAGATGTATCAACCTTCTGATGTTAAAATTGTAAACTTTTTTAGGTTTGAAGGTCCTTCAGATCCTGAAGACGAAGCAGTGTTGTATGTTATTGAGGCCGAGGATGGCACTAAGGGCACTTTGATAGATGCTTATAACCTTTACTCAGACCCGTTGATCGGAGACTTTGTTAAGGAAGTGGAGCAGATAAGCAAAAAAGCTGTAAATAAATAATGGATGTAAAGACATACCGTCAGCAGCACACCAGGTTCTGTTTCGACGCCTGGAGAGGTTGCGAAGAGCTGCTTGCGTATTTAGAACATACAACCACTGAGGTTCCAAGATCTGTGGCAAAGCTTTTAGCTGAATGTGCCCATATAACTATGGGCACTTTTTATGCACTTCAGTCGAATTCAATAAATAGCGCAAGGTTCGCCCTTCTGTGCGTGGGCGTATGTACAGAATGCGCTGAAGTGTGCTCCACCTTAGATGATAGCAAATTCAAATCTCTCGCGCTTGTCTGCCGCACGTGTGCAGACAGCCTCAGTGACCTGGCAAAGGCCGCTATTTAATACATCCTTTTAAAGCAACAGTTTCCAAAGAAAATAAGAATGGCCACAGTTGGGCTGTAGCCATATAGACTCTATGAATGAAGCCGTACAACTATGCTCTACGAATCAGACCTAACAGCAACGCAATCACTGCTAAAACAATAAGGATATGAATGAGGCCGCTGGCGCTCCAGTAAAACACACCTAGTACCCAGCCGATCACCAAAACCACGGCTATGATGTATAGAAGACTTCTCATAAAACTGTTTTTATGTATTGTGTAAGTAGAAAAAATAGAGCCATTTTCCTACGGGGAGCTTTGCTTATTGCAGCTGTAGAATACCTGATAAATTAATTTCTTCTGTGTAGTAAATTCCACACGAACTTCAGGTAATTGTATTTACGATTGATGAGTATATAGTTGATAAAGAACGCAATCATGAATCAGTTAAAAAGCTTTTGGAAAGCCTTGAAAGGAGCAGGAGAAGGCTTTATGGATGATAATGCATTTAAGCTTAGTGCTTCATTGAGCTACTACACAGTGTTTGCTCTTGGTCCATTGTTGATTATCATTATTTCGTTGACAGGCATTTTCTTTGGGCGTGACGCTGTGGAAGGGCGTATCTACGGACAGCTAAAAGAGCTTGTGGGTAGTCAGCCAGCACAACAGATTCAGGATATCATTATCAACATTCAAAGTAGTAATGCTACCACAACAGGAGCTGTGATAGGAGCTATTATCCTTTTCATCGGCGCTACGGGAGTGTTCACGGAGATGCAAGACTCAATTAATTTTATATGGTCTGTTAAGGCTAAGCCGAAGAAAGGTTGGCTGAAGTTTCTGATGAACCGCTTGCTATCGTTTTCTCTCATTATTGGGCTCGGATTCATGTTGTTAGTGTCCCTCGTGATTAATGCTTTGATGAACCTGGTGAGTGACCGCCTCATGGAGCTGTTCCCTCAATATACAGTGGCACTGTTTCAGGTGCTTAATACAGGGATTATTCTTATAGTGAATACTGCTCTTTTTACTGTAATTTTTAAGGTGCTCCCCGACGCCATTATTTCCTGGAAAGATGCCTTAATGGGTGCATTGTTTACTGCAACCTTATTTCTTACGGGAAAATTTCTGATCGGCTATTACATCGGTAATTCGAACCTGGGTGTTACGTACGGAGCTGCAGCTTCCATTGTTATTCTTCTTACCTGGGTCTATTATTCTTCGCTTATATTATACTTTGGCGCAGAGTTTACCAAAATGTATGCGCTGCAATCCGGCACAGGTATACGACCTAAAGACACTGCCGTGTTCATTATAAAGAGGGAATCGAAAGAAATACCCACTTCCTATCTTGACACTTAAGCCTTGCAGCAGAACGTAGCCATACGATTATGCTGTTGGAAATGCGATCACGAAAGTTGTTCCTGCACCAACAGTAGACGATACATCGATATGGGCTTTGTGTGACTGCAAAATGTTCAACGTGGCAGCAAGCCCTAATCCCATACCGTTTCGCTTGGAGGTAAAATACGGTTCAAATAACCTCGACAAATTTTCTTCTGGTATGCCGCAGCCGTTGTCCTTGATGCTGATTTTATGGACAAAATTCGCCGTTTCTATATCAACATCCAATTCTCCATCAATAGCAGGCATCGCTTCTACAGCATTAATAATGATATTCAAAAAGGCAATTTTCAGCTTCTCTTTATTCGCCATTATCCAGCAAGGTTCATTGCAATAACGTATTTGCATATTGATGCGTTGCAGCGTTATTCTGTCCAGTGCATCAGCAATGCTTTCATCCACTATTGATTGAAGCGTGCACTTTTCAAACACCAGGTCCGTCGGTCTTGCTGAATCAAGGAGCTCTGTTATCAAGTCTCCAATACGTTTACTATTACGCTGTATGATGTCGAGAAACAGATCTGATTCCTGTGTTACAGGATTATGAATCAGCTGCTCAACAGACATGTTGATATTGTTAAGTGGATTCCGTACCTCATGTGCAAGAGTGCGGACAAGTCGGCCCGTTGCTCCGAGTTTTTCTACCATCAGGTTTGCCTTTTCCGCTTTTCTGAGATTCGTAATATCGTGAATCAGCCCTTGATAGTAAATATTGCCGCTAGCACCTCCTGGAGCTGACAGGGAGAAAATACAAGTTTTTCGTTCCCCTGCTTTAGATAGGAATTCAAGCTCAAGATCATTTACCTCGCCTTCCGTACTCAGCGTTGATTCTAAAGTCTTTTTTTGCATTTCATCGAAGAGGAAATCATAAACGCTGTGATGCAGTAGCTCCTGCTGTTCATAACCAAGCAGCTCTGAAGTGGCTTGATTGATGTCGCGGAATACAAGATTTTTATCAGCTATGAAGACAGCATCCTTCGACAGTTCGAATATGCTGCGGTACTTACGTTCGTTTGCCCTGAGCGCCTTGAGATAAGCAGTTCTTTCCAAAGCATACCGCAGGCAACGCTCTAACTTATCGATGCTCAAATCTGTTTTAATGAGGTAGTCAGTGGCACCCATCTGCATTGCTTCAATATCAACTTCCCGATTACCCTTGCCCGTAAGTAGTACAATGGGCTCTTCTACGCCTGACTTCACTGCTTCTCTTAAAAAATCAAGGCCTGTTTTTGCACCTAATCGATAATCAACAAAATAGATATCATAATCATGCGATTGCAAATGTTGCACTGCTTCACTGAACTTATAGCACCAGTCAATTTTAGGCTCATATTCTTCGATCTGACGCAGGTACTCTGATGTTATGAAAAAGTCGTCCTCGTCATCGTCAATAATAAGAATCCGAATTTTCATCCTGTTGGAAGACGGCATATCAATCTGATTTTCCTAAGAAGGTTAATGAAAACAATTTACCGTTGTTGACTGAGGGATGAAAAGAAAAGATAACATTCACCTGCCGTGCAAGAGAGACTGCCTCCGACATCAGGGCCTCGCAACTTAATATCCAATCGTCGTGTTTGGGAAGACTGGAATGAAACTCCACCACAAACTGCTCTTCGCCACACGTGTTATACCGATTCAGATCTGGTGAACTCCCACCCCAACTGCACTTAACGTACAAAAACAATGGTCCTGCACTATAGCAGTGGTTCGCAATTATGTTCCCAATCAGTGTAAACAATGACTGGAAAACTCTCAAAGCACCACAAACCACCGGCAGTACGTCAGACCTCAAAATAAAATTGGCCCTGCTTTTAGTGTGAGAGTTAAAGGAACATCGCAGAAGTTTGTTTAGATCAACAACGTCGTGCTTGTGCAACGGACATAGGCCGTGCTCTTGCAAGGTAGTTTCATTCTTCAACGAAGCAGTCACTCTGTCGCTCATTTCAGTTACTGATTATTAAACTCCTGGTACTGCTTCATTTTGTTGTACAGGGTTTTTCTGTCGATATTCAGGAGTTTCGCCGCTTTGCTTTTGTTGAAGTTTACCTTTTTCAGAGCCTTTAAAATCATTTCATATTCCGCATCAATGCTTGCGCCCTTCAATGTTGTTTCTGATATCGCACGCGCCGGTTCCTGAACGTCTTCTTTAATTATGCTACCCGAGATTGGCACTGTTGCCGGGGCCGGAGCAGGTTCGGGCTGGTTATCAAACTGCAATTTGTTGAAATGCGATATTTCAAAAGGAAGAGAGGTGGCTTCAATTATGTCGCTATCTGTTAGCAATGTTGCTCTTTTAATTACATTTTTAAGCTCGCGCAGGTTTCCGTACCATACATAAGAGCGGAAAACACTTTCCACTTCCGGGCTGAAGCGCCTAACATTCTTACCTAATTCGTCATTCGTCAGTTGCAGGAAATGGTTTGCAAAAAGCATGATATCGTCGGGCCGCTGGCGCAGTGGCGGTACGTCAATACTAAATTCGTTAAACCTGTGGAACAGATCTTCACGAAACTTTCCTTTTCTTGCAGAATCCCACAGCTTTTCATTCGATGCTACGATCATCCGCACGTCCAGCTCTATGTCCTTTGTACCACCCACCCGACGCATTTTACGTTCCTGCACCACTCTAAGAAGCGACACCTGAATGTCGTAAGAGAGATTCGCCACTTCGTCGAGGAAGATGGTTCCACCATTGGCAATCTCAAAGCTTCCGATCTTTTGATTCAAAGCACCGGTGAAGGAGCCTTTTTCATGACCAAACAATTCGCTACCAGCAAGCTCTTTAGAAAGTGCTCCGCAGTCAATTGCTACAAACGGCTTATTTTTTCTTTTGCTCCGCTTGTGAATCTCCTGTGCAATGGCCTCCTTTCCGCTACCACTTTCTCCGTAAATGATAATTGTATAATTGGTAGGACCTACGAGATCGATCTGCTGCAAAATGGTTTTAAAAACAGGTGTATCGCCAAAAATGTATTCTCCTGAATGGATAATGTTTGGCTTCGGATCTTGTGACGTGTCTTGTTCCGCTGCTGACTGGCTTTGTGTTTCCGGTTGTATTGGAGCAGGTTTCACCTTGACTTCTGCGGGGCTTGCAGACGCCTCCAGTGCTTTACGAATGGTAACTAAAATTTCATCAGGGAAAAGCGGCTTGGTGATATAATCGTAAGCGCCCATTTTCATCACTTCTACAGCAATCTTAATGTCGCTGTACCCCGTAATGATAATCACCGGAAGATGAGGGTATTTATCTTTTATCTTTCCTAACAGCACATTACCTTCCATATCCTCCAATCTAAAGTCACACATTACTAGGGAAGGTTCAACGTCTTCTAATAACTCCAGTGCTTTCTTACCGCTATATGCCTCAAGCACTTCGAATCCATGGCGGCTCAAAAAACGCTTTAACAGAAGGCACATATCTCTGTCATCATCAATAATTAGAATTTTTTGCATGTTTTTTATACTTCGTTTTTGTTCGACTAAAGTTAGGCTATGCCCATAAACTACGAACATGGGACACGGGAATCTGCAATTGCTCACGGTATTTGGCAACTGTTCTGCGGGCTACAGAAAAACCTTTTTTTGCAAGTATGGTCACTAATTGCTGATCTGTGTAGGGATTGTGTTTGTCTTCGTTTTCGATCACTTCTTCTATCGCCGATTGTATTACTTTATTGCTGATTACCTGGCCTTTTTCATTGGCTATGCCCTCAGTAAATAGCTCTTTCAATAACAATAAACCAAAAGGCGTTTCAGCATATTTGTTACAAGTGATACGTGAAACAGTTGAGATGTCCACGCCTACCATTTCGGCTATATTCTTAAGAATCATCGGCTTCAACAGGTTGATATCACCTGTAGTAAAGTAATCATGCTGCACGTGAACTATTGCTTTCATGATCTTCATCATCGTGGCCTCCCGTTGCTGCACAGCGTGTATAAACCATTGAGCTGATTGAAGCTTATTTTTCAGGTATTGAACCGTTGTTTTGTCGGTGCTTACTTGCGTAGTGTTGTCAGCCATCTGCTTCCAGCTGCTGTTGATGTTCAGGCTTTCTGATCTGTGTCTGTATAACTGAACATCTATTTCATCGCCATTGCGGATGATAATAAAGTCTGGTAAAATATTTTGGTTTACCACCACGCCTTCCTGCACCTCAGATACGGGCTTCATCTTTAGGGTAGCAATAAGTTGCAACACAATTTTCAGCTCTTCGTCGTCAATCTTTAGCTGACTTTTTATACGATCCATGTTTCTATTGTGCAGATCAGTAAAGTGATTCTCCAGCAACCTCGTGGCAAGGCGTACATCGGGCCGTTTAGGGTTCATTCTCCGCAACTGCATCAGCAAGCACTCACGGATGCTCCTGGCGCCAATACCAATCGGCTCCAGCTCCTGAATTTTTTTTAGGGCTACGATGATGCGTTCCGGCTCCACCCATTTGTTCATCTTGAATGATATATCTTCAGCAAGTTCGTCGGGATTCTGTTCCATTAACCCGCAATCGTTGAACGAGTCGATAATGTATTCTGCCAGCTCAATTTCTGCTTCATCATCATGCGCCAACTTGAACTGTTCTTTCAAACTTAATCTAAAATCTGAGTGGCTTACAATGGGCCTTTCGGGAAGCTTATCATTGTGCAGGTAATTATTATATTCCAGCTTGTAGTCAGGGATGTCATCATACACGTATTCTTCCCAATCCTGATAATCCTGAACCGAATCTTTGTTGTACTTGTCGATCACCGGTTCAAACTCATTCTTCTGATCTTCCAGCAATGGGTTCTCTTCGATCTCCTGCTGAATCCGCAATTCCAACTCGAGCGTGTTTAGGTGAAAGAAGTTAAGCAACTGAATTTGCTGGGGCAAAATTTTAAGCCGCTGTTTCTGGGCTAACCGCTGATTGAGCATTGTCGTGATTTTGGCGTACTGTGTATTAAACAAGTGTGACACCAAAAATTGTTGAGGTGGAAAAATCAATTGCTGGTTGTTACCAAAACCTTGCTGAACAAGGACATCAGTAAAAACACCTACTTAGCGGCGGCAGAGTTGAATCAAAGGCAGTGTAGAAGCTTTTCTACAAAAGCTTCAAATAAAAGTACAGTTTCAAAGAAAAGGAGCAAACAACGCTCATCTGGACCTCACGTCGAACGACGCAGGTACGGGGTACTTGCCGGATCTAAGGAAGGAAGAAGGGTCTAAAGGCCGCCGATAATCCCTTCTGGCGGAAGGAACCACAGGAGCAACGGGTTTACTGGCTCCAAACGAAGGCACATAACATTTACTTGAGATGGTGGTGTTTTTCAGCTGTTCCATTACTGCACAACAGTTTAATGAAATCATATTTTGAAAAAATTGTACCAGCAGGAGCAGCTCTCCTGATTGCGAAGACCGTTAACGCAAGTAGAACTAATTCCTCAATGCAACGCTGGGTCAGACAAAATACTTCCAAATTGATAGGCTTTGAAATGGTACAATTCTTTGAAGAGATAGACTGGAAATTATTAACCTTAAAACCTTTGTTATGTTACGTTGGACAATCATTTTCTTAGTAGTGGCAATTATTGCAGCCATTTTTGGTTTTGGAGGTATAGCTGCCGGTGCTGCCTCTATTGCAAAAATCCTCTTCTATATCTTCCTCGTGCTGTTTGTGCTTTCTTTAATTGCAGGTGGCTTCAGGAGAGTAGATTGATGGAATATCTCCTTTTGATTAGGTAGAGGTGCAACTTCGTAGTTGCACTTTTTTTGCCCGCTATCCGGGTACACTGAAAAAAGTAGTCCTGGCATAAACCAGGACTTAACCTACTATGATGATGCAAATTCTACAAAAGAAAAACCCCTTAGCTATATCATTGTCACATCCACCTTCATTTACACTAACCAAGGGGTTAATAACACAAGATCTTCTTTAATGATGCCCTTCGTACAAACTATTCCTAACTATAATCTACAGTATCTTCATCGTTACTAATTCGTTCGCTAGTATTTACAGCTGTCTGCGATGGAGCATTGACTGTTTTATGCTCACGCTGCTCGTTCACAATAACTTTTTCATCGCCTCTCGGATCAATTGGTGATGCATCTGCAAGTGAATCATCGGCTCCTTCTCTATCAATGCTCTGGTCAGGATAAAAAGACGGCCTGTCCATTCCACGCTCTTGCGTATTTCTCGGATCGTTTACGGGACTTTCCATAATCACCCTTTATTGTCGAAGGAAGAAAAAACTATACCTATTTGATTTACAGGCGTAAAATTTAGATTGGCGAAGCAATTATTCCTCACGACCGTGTGATAGGGGAATTATATTCTACAAGGCAGTGAACACGCCAAACAGGAACTGAAAGGGGATTTCGTAACTTCAGTAGAAGATGAGAAAGTTTTCCATACTTGTTGCTGAGGATGATGCTGATGATCGCTTTCTCCTTAGAAAAGCTTTTGAAGAGATTGGTCTTTCTGAAGAGCTAGTCTTTGTAGAGGATGGTAGCCAGCTTATGGAGTATCTGCGAGGGAACCGGAGTACGAGTCCACAATATTTTCCTAAGCTGATTATTCTTGATCTGAATATGCCTTTGAAAGATGGCAGGCAAGCTCTCAAAGAAATCAAAGACGACGAAGTATTTAGGAAAATTCCTGTAGTGATCTTTACTACATCAAGGAATGAGTTGATCATCAACCACTGCTACGATCTTGGAGCCAACACTTATATCATAAAGCCTATAAGCTACGACTCGCTTACTCAAATTGTTGCACAAATTAAGGCGTATTGGATACAGACTGCGGCCCTTCCGGCGTAGGATAAACAGCAGCAGTTTCTGTTGCTACAACAGGTTCTGGAATAGAGACCGGAGTAACAGGAGTTTCGAAAGCAGCCTCTCTTTTCAAATAACGTTTGCTTCGTTTTTCGTTAAGAAGAGCTGCTGTGGCCTTGTAAAACTTTAATTCTTTAAACTTCTGCACCAGGTTGCTGGAATAGTTTCTAATAAAATAAGGGATAACAATTTTGGTAAACCATCCGGCTCTTGCCAACAAAAAACGCCGAATCAGCACATCCACACCCATATCTACACCAAACTGGAGGATCGGGTTCGACTTATCCCTCACAAAAAACTTCTTAGTAGAATCCACTGCTTTTTTAACCGGATTCATTGCTTCTTTGGTAGCCGCGATGCTGTCCTTGATGGACTCTTTCTGCGAATACAGCAATGCCTGTAACCTTTTCTCTTCAGCTTCTAAGTCTTCGTATGTCTTAATTCTACTCATATACTTTGCTAATAATAGCGTTGCGAATGAATGGTACGATTACCTTTTTCCTTAATGCAAATACCAGGGCAATCAGCAATAAAAGAAACCCTGCAACAATGAAAAAGCCTGCAGCAGTACTATCAACCAAACCACCTACCCACCATGCTAATCCGAAAAACAGAAATTGCAAAAAGAAGAAACCGAGTAAAAAACTGATAACCCCAATTGTTGCTCCAGCTGCTGCATTAGAGGCCCCTTTCGTGGCCTTGGCTTTTGCCAGGTCTGCATATGTTTTTACGTAATCGCTAACGTGATCTTTGAGGTGAACTACACTTGTTTTGAAGTCTTCCATAAAAGGGAAAATTCAATGCAGGCCTGTTAGACCTGCATTAGATTAACTGAAATTTTCTTTCGAATTGGTGTAGCGGCTGGCAGCATCTCCTGCAGCCTTTGAACCTTGGTTAGCCAGGTTAGTAACCTGTTCTTTTGCATCATTGAAAATGTCCGTCAACTGACTTGCCCAATCACCAGCAGTTTCCGTAATTTTTTTCCTCATCTCTGTTCCCTTGTCAGGTGCAAGTAACAGACCTACCAGAACTCCGGCGGCAGTGGCACCTACGAGACCAAGAATGATTTTTGAATTTGTAGTCATGACCTTGTTATTTAAGATTAGCAAAAACTTTGGTGAACTGTTTTAAATAATCATACCAAAGCGATAGCTAGTCAATGAAAATGGAGCACATATACGCTGTGTAAAAAAATCTACAAGGATGAGTTTGGACTTTATTTACGAATAAATTGTTTTTTTGCATGGATTTTTCATAACACAAGTTGTGTGAGCCCATAACGACCCAACCATGATTCAAAAGAAAAAGGTGCTGATTATAGATGATGAAGTAGACTTGTGTTTATTGATGAAAGCTTACTTTCTTCGTAAGAGCTATGAAGTGTATATTGCTCACACCCTATCTGATGGGCTGAACCGGCTGAGCCAGGTTATACCGGATTATCTATTTATAGACTATAATTTACCAGACGGATTGGGGTGGGATAAGTTACCTGATATGTATCGAAATTATCCAAATATCCATTTTCATCTTATCAGCGCTTTTCGACCAACGATGCCTGTGGAGCTGGACGGCGCTAAACTCACCGTGTGGGAAAAACCCATAAGCTTAAAAGCACTTGATAATTTTTTTTAGCTACTCTTCTGCTGCAGCAATTTAGCTCCACTGCATATACGCCAATCTCAGTAGAGTCGCTGTCGTGTAATTCGGTCCCGCTATTCTCCCCAGATCTCATCCTCTCCTTTCAACCATTTCTTTACCAGGTCGGTTGTCACTGACTTGGGACGCTCTAGCGGGAAGCCTAAAGCTCTGTCCCAACAGAGGCTTGCAAGCACACCGAGAGATCTACTCACGCCAAAGAGAACCGTATAGAAATCGTACTCCACCATTCCATAGTGCACCAGCAAAGCACCACTGTGCGCATCTACATTCGGCCATGGATTTTTTATTTTGCCCAACGACTGCAAAATCGGAGGCACTGTCTCATAAATATTCCAGATTGTCTGAACCAGCGGATCATCAGGCATATGCTTTTTGCTGAACTCCATTTGGGCCGTGAAGCGGGGATCTGTTTTTCTGAGCACCGCGTGGCCATACCCTGGAACTACTTTCCCAGAGCTTAAGGTTTTTTGCACATAGTCTGCGATCTGTTCTTTCGTTGGCAAGTCACTACCGATCTCTTTTCTTAGCTCAAACACCCACCGAATTACCTCTTGGTTTGCAAGTCCGTGTAGGGGTCCGGCAAGGCCATTCATCCCCGCAGCAAAGCTCAGGTAAGGATCACTAAGTGCTGAGCCCACCAGGTGTGTTGAGTGAGCCGACACATTACCACCTTCGTGATCTGCGTGTATGGTCATATACAAGCGCATTAACTCCATGAAGCCTTCATCTTCGTAGCCCAGCATGTGAGCAAAGTTTCCAGCCCAGTCAAGTAGGCCATTGGGTTGAATGTGATCTCCGTGTTTATACTTACGCCTATAAATGTATGCAGCTACTCTGGGCAACCTGGCAATAAGGTCTATTGTATCATCAAACGTGGCTTCCCAGTAGTCTTTTTTGTTCATGCCTGCTGCATACCTTTTGGCAAACACGCTTTCAGTTTGCAAGGCCATGATGGCCACTACAAACTGCGTCATCGGGTGCGTTGATATCGGAAGCGCTTCAATCGTCGCAAATACATGATTTGGTACATGGCTCCGGCGTTGCCATGTAGCAGTAAGCAGTTGTACATCTTGGTTGGTAGGCAGATCCCCAACAAGCATCAAGTAAAACAACCCTTCAGGCAAAGGCTCAGAACCTCCCTCTGCCTTGGGTAGCTTTTGTTGAAGTTCGGGGATAGAATATCCTCTGAAGCGAATCCCTTCTTGTGCATCGAGGAGAGATGTCTCAGTCACCAAGCCGGTCATTCCTCTCATGCCCTGGTAAATTTGCGAAAGTTGCACTTCTCCTATTACTTTATTCCCGTGCTCTTTGAGTAGCTCCTTTATTTCGGAGGAAACGATCTCTGCTTTAGATTTAAACCTGTCTTTAATCTCACCCATACGTATGTTTTTCAATAATGTAGTGACGAAACGTCTGCGGCTCTAAGTTATACATTGCGGGTATTGTCACAAAAAATAGTACCTGTGTAGCTGCAGCAGATGTGCTATTTCGGAGCTTTCTTATACAGGTAAAAAGCGACCAGGCTAAACACAATATTGGGAATCCATGCAGCAATTAACGGTGGCAGATCTCCTTTGATCGAGAATACTGTCGAAAAGCGATCAGACAAAATAAATACAGCAGCGATTAAAATACCAATGGCAAGATGGAGTCCGCTGCCACCACGTGTTCTGCGGCCAGCCACCACAGCTCCGATCATTGTCAGCAGCAGTACGGTCGCTGGTGTTGCAGTGCGCCGGTGTTGTTCTACTTTCAATGTGTTCAATCCCTCGGTACCACGGATCTCTTCCATTCGGATGTACTCTACCAGTTCGGGAGTGGTTAACTTATCTTTCAGGTATTCATCTCTCCGCAAATCCTGCGGACGGAAATTTAAGTTCAAGTTCATCTGCGGAATCTGAGTTACGGTTTCTTTGGCACTATCAATTTTCCGTTCAATTACGTTCGAAAATTGCCAGTTGTTCTTGGCTGTGTCCCACACCATACGATCTGCACGAAGGTTATATACCATCTTATTACCTTTTACCTTTTCCATAAAGAAACCGCTTGCTGCTCTTGCACCGGTATCATAGTATTTTACACCAACATACGTATTTGCATCCACACGCATATAGTAAGTGAGTGTGCCGAAGTTCTTTGAAGGATCATTTTTATCAAAGTAGTTGGCCTCGAAATCAGCTCGGATTTCATTTGCTTTGGGGATGCCATATCGGTTAGCAAACCACAACCCGATTGCAAATACAACCCCGCCAACAAAATAGGGTCGCAGCCAGCGGTTGTATGTGGTACCACTGGCAAGAATAGCGATCACCTCTGATCTAAGTGCCATTTTGCTGGTGAAGAAAATTACGGCAATAAAGACAAACAGAGGATATAGCAAGCCCCATATGTAAGGCACAAAACCCAGGTAATACTTCTTTATGATGTCGTAAGTGCTGAGGCCTGTCTTCACGAAATTATCTGTCTTTTCACTGCTGTCCACCGCTACTGCGATGATGGTAAAAAGCAGCATGCAAAAGATAAATGTGGTGAAGAACTTGCGTAATATATACCAGTCCAGCTTTTTCAACATGGTGGAGCGAAGTACGTAAATGTAATTTATAAGTGATAAGTGGTAAGTTATAAGTTCCTGATAATATTACCACCGACAACTTATCACCTATTCAGAGACGCGTCTTTAACAATTGCACCATGTCGTTCTTCCAGCTTTTAAAGCCACCATCTAGTATTCGCTTTTTTGCTTCCTTCACCAGCCACAGGTACAATGTAAGATTTTGAACACTGGCAATGGTAAGACCCAGAATCTCTCCCGATTTCACAAGGTGTCGCACGTATGCCTTACTATAATACTGGCTAAAGCTGCTGTTGAGGCCTTCGTCGATGGGTGAAAAATCGCCTTCCCATTTTTTGTTGTCAATGTTGATGATCCCTTTCGTTGTAAACATCATAGCATTTCTGCCATTCCTGGTAGGCATTACGCAATCAAACATGTCCACACCCAAAGCAATGCATTCAAGAATGTTCCAGGGCGTACCCACTCCCATGAGGTACCGCGGCTTCTCCGAAGGAAGAAATTGACAGCACAAGTCGCAAATCTCGTAGAGAACATCTTCCGGTTCGCCGACACTGAGACCTCCAATAGCATTCCCCGTTGCGTATTTTGACGATATGTATTCACAGGATGCTTTCCGCAAGTCGTGGTACACCGCGCCCTGCACAATCGGAAAAAGATTCTGCGAATAACCGTAGCCGTTAGGTGTGTCATCAAATTGTGTGAAGCATCGATCAAGCCAGCGGTGTGTAAGTTTCATTGAACTTAGTGCGTACTCGTAGCTGCTGTCCGCGGGTGGACATTCATCAAATGCCATGATGATATCGGCGCCAATAGTCCGTTGGATATCCATCACTCGTTCAGGTGTAAACAGGTGCTTGCTACCATCAATATGGCTCTGAAACACAACGCCTTCTTCAGTGATTTTCCGGTTAGATGCAAGTGAAAAGACCTGGTATCCACCACTGTCTGTCAATATAGGTTTAGGCCAATTCATAAAACAATGAAGTCCTCCTGCTCCATTGATTACCTCAGTCCCTGGCCTCAGGTACAAGTGATAAGTGTTGCCGAGAATGATGGGTGCCTGCACATCTTCTAAAAGCTGTTGCTGAGAAATGGCTTTCACACTACCTGCAGTACCCACCGGCATGAAAACGGGCGTTTCGATCTCACCATGATCTGTAATGATTTTACCCGCCCGGGCAGCCGTCTCCGTGTCAGCTTTTTGCAAGTGAAAACTCAATGGCGGCATAGCTGCAAGATAGTTGTTCAACTGTAGACTTGTGTTGCCAACACTAAGCGACAAGGTAAATGGTGAACTTGAATCTACATTATCTTCGTCAACATGCTTATGAGTTTAGGGGCTATAGTCTATTACTCTCTAATAGCTGTGACTTGCATTCAGCTGTTTTATTATCTATACTTCTTTCGAAGACTTGCCTATTATTCGCCAAAAGAAAAGCAACAATCGCAGCAGCATCCAGTGTCCGTGATAGTTTGTGCCAGAGATGAAGCAGCAAACCTGACAGAGCACCTGCCCGGAATTTTAGTTCAGGAATATTCCTCCACCAACGAGATTATTGTTGTCAACGATAATTCGGTAGATGAGTCAAAGTATATACTTGAGGAGATGCAAAAAACATTTAAAAAGCTACAGATTATCGAGCTCACGTATGAAGCAAAATTGATAAAGGGTAAAAAATATCCTCTGTCGATTGGCATAAAGGAAGCAAAGCATGAGATAGTGTTGTTAACGGATGCCGATTGTGTTCCAGCAAGCGAACACTGGATCTACCACATGCAGGATGCATTTACCAACGGAATCGAAATTGCACTTGGGTATGGCGCTTATCTAAAAGCACCAGGTCTTTTGAACAAGCTCATTCGGTATGAAACTTTCCATACTGCACTGCAATATTTCAGCTATGCACTGGCAGGCAAAACTTATATGGGTGTGGGAAGAAATCTTGCTTACCGAAAAGATGTTTTCTTTCGCAACAAAGGTTTCAGTTCTATCAATCATATTCCCAGCGGTGACGACGACTTGTTTATCAACAAAGTAGCAAACAAAAGCAATACAGCCATCGTTATCCACCCCGATGCGTTCACTCTCTCCAAGCCAAAGCAAACCTGGAAGGATTGGAAACGACAAAAGAACCGTCACTACACGACAGGCAAGTTTTACAGGCGTTCACACAAGTTCTTCCTGGCCCTCTACTCGGGCTCTCAATTTATTTTCTATCCATTACTTGCTGCCTCATTGGTGCTTTACGACTGGCGGCTGACTCTTGTACCGTTTGCAATCCGCTTTGTTGCGCAGGCGGTGATCATGACGAAAAGTATGAGGAAGTTGCAGGAAACGGACCTGGCACCCTGGTTTTGGCTATTAGATCTGTGGATGTTTTTCCATTACATCATATTTGCGCCCGCACTTTGGAAGAAAGCAGGTAAGTCGTGGTAAACTTGCATGTACTTTAGCTCCACTTCTATGTGTTGTAAAGACCCTTAAGCATGGAAATTCTGTTTAAATATTTTCCCGATCTTACTGAACACCAGAAGAACCAATACGCAGGATTGGAAGCAATTTACAAGGATTGGAATAGCAGGATCAATGTGATTTCTCGCAAAGACATTGATTCGCTTTATGAAAAACATGTATTGCATTCCCTTGCCATCGCCAGGTTCTGTCAGTTTTCTCCAGGCACAGAAATCATCGACATAGGCACTGGGGGCGGATTCCCTGGAGTGCCGCTAGCCATTTTTTTTCCCGAGGTGAAATTCCACCTGGTGGACAGCATTGGCAAAAAGCTGAAAGTGATTGATGCTGTTACAAAGAATCTTCGCATCGGAAACATAACTACAAAGCACAGCCGAATAGAAGACTTAAAAAACAGGAAATTTGATTTTTCAGTGTCCCGTGCCGTAGCACCCTTGAAAGATTTGTGGCATTGGAGTAAGCCACTGCTGATTTCTAAAGTGAGGGATGCCGGCCCCCCGCCTGCACTGATCTGCCTGAAAGGAGGCGACCTGGAGCAGGAAATTGCTCAAAGCCGCTTGCAGCCTGAGATCATTGAAATCAGCAGCTATTTCAAGGAAGATTATTTTAAGGAAAAATACCTGCTCTATTGCAACGCTGATTCGTTCTGATGCACTCTTGTGGCACCACAACACGCACCAGCTGAGATTTAATAATCGATCAATGGAGTTTTTGCATTACCTGCTCCTGAAGTGGTACCAGTGATTGCAGCGATTGCAAAAGCGATCACCGCAGCAATCAAACCCCACATAAAAATAGTATAGGCTATTCGCAGGTATCGATACTTCTTTGACAATACTACACCAAGAAAGTAGATGTCTTTGATCATGCTGTTATACAAGTATTCACGATCTTTCAGCATTTCATTCATTCCCCATGTGTATTCATCCAACGACATCCTGAAGAAATTTCCGAAGAACAACAGGTTCGTTCTTTTTCCGCGAATGTCTTCCTCCGTAAATCTTCCGCCGCTGATAGATGGCCTAGTGGCAAGAATAGCGAATATGATTGAGGAAAGGCACACCACCAACAAGATAATAGTGGGTATAATGAAGTGCGGATAAAAGGCTAATCGAGCAATCATTACCGTTAGTGTGACAGAAAGAATGATAGAATTAACAGAGATCATAATATTTGACTTGCTGTCCGCCAGCGAGCTCAACTCAAAATGGTTGTTGGAGGTAGTGCGAAACATAGTCTGAATGCCCCTTTCAGTATTTTTCTGCTTTGATTTATCATCATCCTGCTCGTACAACGTGCTCTGAGGTACATACGGAAACACTTCTTGCACCACCTCTTCTTTGTCATCGTCACCCGCATCTTTTTTTCTGCGAAGGGCGTTTAGGTTTTGGGTTTTCTTCGCTTCCAGATGCTCTTGCCCATATTCTGTGAAGTACTTGTGGTTCTCGAGGAAGCTTACATTATTTCTCCGCCAGTCTTTTTTGGATATCTTTTTACCCAATACACTTTCCTGTTCCTGTTTAAGGAGCTGGCTTCGAGCCTTAAAATCTTCCGTTGCCAGGTGGTATAAGTCAGCGTCGCATAAAATTTTTTCTATAATGCTTACAGGGGACTGCGGCATTCGGGTTGATTCTATGCAGGAACTAACCCTCTGAATGACTTGCTCATCCACTCCGTGTGAGCGTAAAAAACTTACTGCATGATTAATGCTTTCCGTTTCGTGGCCAGAAGCACTGCCTGCGGAGTATCCAGTATCGTGAAACCAAGCTGCCAGCATCAGCACCAGGCGGTCATCCTCATTCAGCTTATAGAAATCTGCCATATAACTACAGGCTTCCACCACATCTTCTGTATGTTCTATGTTGTGAAAAACGAAAATGGACCTAACCTGATTGTTGAAGATTTCTCTAACATAAGACCGGGCATGAGAGATTAATTGTTCATTGCTTTCGTTCATAGCTGGTGCGTTGTTTGATAATAAAGTTAGTTAATGATGAGAAAGTTATTTCAAACACAATGCCTGAGCAGTTCAGGGGTATTTCTTTTGGTTTGCACATTGCTTTGCATCTCGTGTGGTAATGATTCATACCTCTCTCCGAAGGGTTATCACATAAACAAACCGGTTAAGAGTGAGCTGGGAAAGGATTTAAATGAAGTTTCAGGTCTAAGCTTTAATATAGATGATACATCCATCTTAGCCATTTCGGACAGTAAAAGAAAAGTATACCAGCTTGACTTGCGGCGGATGAAGCTAAAGGACTATTCTGAAAAAATCTATACCCAAAATGATTTTGAAGACATCGTAAAACTGGACACAACTGTCTTTGTTCTCATTAGTAATGGGACTATTTTATCAATGCCCCTGCGTGTTAAGGACACAACAAGAACAGTAGCCTTCCCGTTCTGGTCAACAGAGAAGAACGATTTTGAAAGCATGTATTACGACGCTTCAAAGAAATCATTGATAATCATCTGCAAATCTTGTGAAGCAGACAAAGGCCAGCAGGTCCGTTCGGCCTACCGCTTCAACCTGGACACAAAAACCTTCGATTCTTCTGCATTCTACACAATTAGCAGCGACGAAGTAAAATCAAATCTGAAGAAAGATGATGCTGAATTCAAGCCCTCTGCCGCAGCAATCCACC
>DASQNW010000217.1:0-7777 GCA_035644775.1 Chitinophagaceae bacterium
TTACCAGGTTTTGGATCACCTGCTGCATTTGTGATTCATCGGTGCGGTGCAATACCGGCAATGGACCGGATGTAATTTGAGCTCCTGATTCTTCTATCTGCAGAGCCAACGTCTGAGTCACCTTCTCCACAACGTCATTCATATGGGTGGTTCCAAGGTTTTCTCTCTTGGCGGCAATGTGTGAGTATTCCAAAAGATCCTGAATGAGCTTTCTCATTTGGCTGGCGCATTTAACGGCAGTATTGATATACGTAGTTGCCGTTTCATCGATCTTATCTTTATACTTCATCTGGAGCAACTGCAGAAAGTTGCTCATCTTTCGCAAAGGCTCTTGCAGGTCATGAGAAGCAACATAGGCAAACCGCTCCAGTTCTTTGTTGGTCGTTTCCAGATCACGTAACGTTCTTATAAGTTCGGTGACGTCGTTTGCAACCACTAACAATCCTTGCGCCTGCTTATTACTGGTAATGAGTTCTGCCGAGAGCAATACGTCAATTTTATTTCCCAATGGCGTCAGAAAAACAGTGGCATAATTCCGGATTGGTTTTTTCTTCAATGACGGCTCAAGAACTTTTGTAGCAAAGGCACTGTAATACGAAGGGCCAGGGAAAATGGTATTCATGCCAGTTCCCACGTAATCAGGTGTCTGCATTCCAAATACTTCGAGGGCATGAGGATTCATATAAATGATTTGTTGTTCAGGGGAAACAACGAATACTATGTTTTTCAGGTTGGCCAGCACTGTCTCCACGTTAACAGACTCGGAAATGTTGAATAGCCGATACTTGCGCATCGACAAAATGGTGGCCACGGAGAAAAGCGTCATAAACGTGGACGTGACGGGAATATCCGGTTTATTTAATATCACCGGATAAATGATTTGTGTAATGATTCCCTGTACGGCCGGTATGAACATGCCACTTGCAATGAAAAGGGCCTGAAGTCTTTTTTGTTTATTGTTTCGCATTTTGAAAGCATAGCGAAAAAGGATGAATACAGCACCAATCACGTAGGCTGAAATAAACAAGCGCTGAATGCCGTCCAGCGTACCTGCCCTTGGCATAATGATCCAGCCCCATCCCTTTTGATGGATAGAGACAGTTGGGTTGCTGTTGGCTATGTACAAAACATAAAACAATACAAACGGTAAATAGATAAACACAAGGGAGAAGCGGGTGTAAAAAGATTTCAAGAAAGTATACCGGCACGCAAAATGAAAGGCAATTGGTGCGAACCCGATCCAGCCAATGCAGAGAAGCCTGTCCCAGAAAACAGCAGTTTCCGCAGTAGCGCACAACCTCATGATTGTGTCTTCAGCCTGCCAGAGTATAAGAGCCAGAACGAAAAAGCTAAAGATGTCGGTGGTTTTTTCCTTTGGTACAAAAAATAAAAGGTAGACTAGAATGCCCACATTGATGAGAGCAGGAATAAGTGATAATAGCGGATAAAGGATATTTTCCATTATCAGATATGGATTTGTTTTCAAAAAAATTGTCCTTTACTAAGATTTCCCCACATTTTCAACTGTACCGGACTCTACAAAGATTGTATTCAAAGGCTTTCTCCTCGTCACCGTTTCATGTGGTGAATACCATGAACCATATAAATGATTGCAAGTTCAATCGCTTTTACGTATTCGTCAAAGCAGTATGACCAATTTAAACAATGCTTCTTAAAAAAGCAAACGACGCAATCAACTGAAAAACAAAAAATAAGAGAGCTTCTCATCGGTAACAATCCTAGGAAATTTTATCTAGTTCAAACGACTCAAAGACATTGAATTGGCCATCGTCTTTTCGGACGCTTCCCACTTGGATAGCATACATTGCCATTGCCAATGCATTTCTTTTGTAAAAAAGATCTTCTTCTTTGTACTAATTCTTAATCAGAACGTTGAGCAAACGCTAATTGAACAAGGATTAAAACTAATATTGATACTGAAAACGTAAAAAAACAGGCGATGGATATGGCAGCTCGGTTATCAAAGCCGACTACAAAACTTTGTAAAGTTTACCTATCCAAGAGTGGACCTAATCATTCATAGAGATGAACTTACAGCGTTAAGCAATAACAATGAAACCACTATATGTATTACTGGGAGCATTTCTAATCAGTTTATTTGCGACTAGGTTGTTTACCAACACATTTGATTATCCCTTTTCAGGCAGAATTGCTATGGCGGTTATGTTAGTATTTACAGCAATTGGACATTTTGTGTATACAAAGGGTATGACGATGATGCTACCTGATGTTATACCTTTTAAGACTGAAGTAATTTATGTGACTGGAGTTATTGAAGTCATTGCTGCGGTAGGTTTATTAATTCCTAGCTTAAAAGTGTGGACAGGGTGGGCATTGATGCTATTTTTTATTCTGCTGTTGCCTGGAAATATTAAAGCCGCAATTGACCATATTGATTATCAAAAAGCAACCTTTGACGGGAACGGACCGGCTTACTTATGGTTTAGAATTCCTTTACAAATATTTTTCATTGTATGGACTTATCTCAGCGCAATTAGATTTTAACCCTACGAACGACAAGCATAAACCACTAACAAATGTGGCTTGACGTTAAGCATTCATCTATAAACGCTATTCTGCTGTTGCGGTCAATTGAACCGAGGTCTTTCGAATGCCACAATTTCATAAAGACACCTGTTCGTTGTGCGTCACTGTAATTAAAAGCACTGCCAGACTTATGTATAATGATAATTTTAGTTCTAAGTATCTACATATTGGGCCGATTACTTGTCGGGCTGTGTTTATACTTGGAGTAACTTATGCGGTCATCACTCTTCTTGGATTTGTTTCACTTGAAACACCGGAAGAACAAATCAGAAATCCGTATTTCATGATGATGGAGGTATTGACCATCCTCATTGCACCTCTCATGGCAATTAGTATGGTTTCAGTCCACTATTATGCTTTACCAGCTGACAAAACATATAGTCTTGCGTCCGTTATTTTTATGTTCCTGATGACAGGTATTACCACCAGCGTTCATTTTGTTATTCTCACTTTAAGCTATCAAGGTCAAGCTGACCAAATCCGAAACTTACCTTTATTCTTTTCGTTCAAGTGGTTTTCTGTAGTATATGCCTTAGACATCCTCGCATGGGATTGGTTTTTTGCGCTTTCATTTCTGCTTGCAGCCCCTGTATTTAAGAGAGGCAGAGCGGAAAAACTTGTACGAGCTTCGATGTTTATTAGCGGCTCACTAAGTCTTGTTGGGCTCATCGGCGTATTCCTGGACAATATGCAAGTCAGAAATATTGACATTATAGGATATGCCGTTATGGCGCCGGTCGTCTTTTTGTTGATAGGTAAGATATTGAGTCAAAACAAAACATAAGTAATGCCACCTCATATGCTATAACGAACGCACAACATGGAAATTTGAAGTTTACCACAACTCCTTAAGCCTGTACCAACAAAGTACTAGTCTAAATATCTACAAAACAACGTTCAGATTGGCAAAGGAAAGAATTGGCTTATAATAAACAAGACCAAAGTACAAATGATGCAACTTAAAATCATGAAGGTGTAACGATGGAGATATGCAATGGGTTTACGTTTGCAGAATTAGTAAACGTGCATTTGTGATGAACTAGATTTTCTTGAAGTTTGCGCTCGTTGCTTGTGCTTAAAAATTACTAGTAAAATTTTATGACCAACAAACTATTCCTTTTGCTAGGATCTCTACTTCTGTATACTATTGTAATGGCACAAGCAAGAGATGGTACCGCAGATCTCCAGAGATCGAAACTATCCCAATCAGCTGCACTTCTTAATCTGCCCTATTCACCCGATATAACAAGGAAGGCCTTCTCCGATTATCTTTCGAAAACATCAAATAAAGATCAAAAAAATGCGAAAGATTATTTGCTTTCCGGCAACACACTGCTGGCCAAAAATAACGTGAGCCAAGCAGACATGCATTTCTTGATTGGTAACAGAGATAAACAAAACAAGAATGAGTCGGTGATCTACCTGAAACTAAACTCATTTTCGACAGATGAAAACGGCTTGAAAACGTCTCCTTATTATTTTGACATGCAACAGGCCATGGATTACCTTGATAACCTCGCTGTCGCCATACAACCTTATGCAGCCGGTCTACAACTCAGGTCTCAACAAAAGGACCTGGCCGATTCAAAAAAAGTTAATGTGTCGCTAGCTGATGAGGGAGACCAGCTTGAAGCCAAACGGATAATGCTTAACTATCAAATTAGCGAAAATGAGCGAGAGAGTAAGGTCGCGCATTTGGCTAAAAGAAAATTAAAAAATGACAAGAAAATTGACGAGAACTTGCTTGCCCGTGCTGCATTGAACAACAGCATTAAGCAACAAACGGCAGCCCTGGCTTTGTTGAAGCTATAGCTAATCTTGGTACAAACACTAAGAAAACCAAATGGCACGAACGCTATGTTCGTGCCATTTGCTATATAGCACTGCCAGGCGGTATTTTAAATCCAGCATTCATCCCCCTGTTGCGTCAGAATACCTTGAGGATTTGCGCTTTCAACTGTCACTCTTCAGAGTATTGTTTTTAGATTTTTTACAATCACTTAGAAAAACAATGTTGTTTTTAGATCTCTGACCCATTGCTCATGTACAAAACTTTTATGCCTTATTGGGGCACTTGTGTCTAGCTGCTGAATGAATCCTGCATAGACATCATTGAGGTGATTTGTATAAACACCATAGTTGTCAATACTATAGCCTATAGTACCATCGTCAGTCTCTATAAGATAAATGATTGCTTGTTCAGAAGGATCGGAATCTCCTTCAAAACGATAAGTTCTAAGAAGTGAAACCGCTAGTTGATGATATTGTTTACCCAGTAGCAAAACACGACCCTCTGCGTTTATTGTAAATTCGTTGCAATAGCTTTTTTGTTTCAAATGGTTCAGTACGGTGCTTAAGGTATCCATCTCTTGTCTGTTTGTCATTGCTGTATTCTTAGGAGGTGTTTAAATAAAGGTTATCTAACTTAAAACGCACCTATATTTTTAAAAAAGGCAACAGCGTTAGCAATTCGGAACCTCATTCACACTGAAAGCGACATAAACAAGGTTGCTGATCGCATTCTCGTTTTGTGGTGCTTGCTGTACATAAAGGTCAGCGTGGTACCACGTCAATACCTTACTCATCTTTGCTCTTTTTTTATATGTTTATGTCGAACAAAAAAATTACTCAGCTTAAACATTACAAATTTTCCAGAGCAATCAATCGTTTATGCTTCATCTGTTTAAAAAAAGAGGGAGTCAGGCCAGTAACATTTTTGAATTGATTTGACAAGTGTGCTACACTGCTATAGTGGAGTTTATAGGCAATTTCTGTTAGCGTGAGTTGATTGTAAAGGAGTAATTCTTTTACACGTTCAATTTTATGCGAAATGATATAATGTTCTATCGTGGTCCCCGTTACTTCAGAAAAGAGGTTAGATAAATAATGATATTCAAAATTTAGTTTTTCACTTATGAATTTTGAGAAGTTGGTTGTTGGTTTCTCGTCACTATCGTGAATCATTTCAACGATGACATTTTTAATCTTCTCTATTAGCATAGTTTTTTTATCATCCATTATTTCTAGTCCGGTTTTTAGCAACTCATGTTTCAAGTGGGCAAGCTCAACCGCGTTTAACTCTCTGTCTGTTTCCACTTCACCCAACTCAACTGTACAAAAGGTCAGCCCCATAGAGTTTAATTCTGCCTCTACAATCACTTTGCACCGTCGACTAACCATATTTTTTATCAATATTTTCATCTGTTATTGTTAAGCCGAACTCAAGGTTAGAGCTACTAAAATCCACGTCAGTCCTTTAGGGAAGATTATCCATGAAGATACGCAATGTGTCAGGGCGTACCGTTGTAAGGTTGGAAGTATTTATTACACAATTATATGCCGGTCAAGTCAAAAGATGTAAGATTTTGTTCCAATACTATAACAACTGCCAGTAATATAAAGTGACCTTTGAGAGAAGTAAAACGATTTTATGCCCTTCTACTATTTTCCTTATATGGCAATTGTTACTGGCCTCTTGTTCCTGATTATTCGATTTTTTTTCCTAAGAAGTAATTTCTTGCCTACTAAAATGTTCATTCAGGCCTTAAAGGCAGAAAATGACGGACAATTTGAGGAAGCAACTGTCTTGTACGAAAATGCGTTAGTCGAGGTGAAGAAGATAAGGTTTCACCTTGTGCTGCAGAAAAAAATCGCCGATAAATTAAAGCTATTAATGACGATAAAGAAGTACAACAGCTGCCAGCATTTCATACGTGAAAGTAATTCCTGGTTGTCATCCTAATCTTCAGTTCCAAATCACACTTAACGTCGCTCTATTGAAAGTTTGAAAGAGCTTATTGCCAACAAACATGCTGAGAAATCCGTTTCAAGATATTAGCATATAATTGCGCATACTGAACCAATACCACTTATGCTTCTTTCCAAATATTTTGCACGAGTATCGCTTAACGAGGAGTGTTACTGCTTCGAAGTTGTTTGATTAGGTTAGTTTAGACCAATGAACGATAACATCTTGTATATAATCTGTGCATCTTAGGTGTAGTTGTAATCTGGCTGGTTATAGCGGCCATCAAATTGATACGACCTCTGGACAAGAGGAGTTCCTCTAAATAGACCAACCGAACTGCTTTCGCGTTTGAAAAAAGTTCTGTAACCTGTTTATGGAATTAAGATTGATACTGCGATTCTTCCAATCATCCCTCCTTGTAGAGTCACAACTGTAAACCAGGTGATCGGCTAACCTTCCTGATTAATTTCTACCATTTCTTTGATTTCCTTTATGGTTGCGTTCTTTAAGGTTTCCACTTTCAGGTGTTTACCCATTAGCCCGTGCTGACCGGTAAACGCAAGGAAACAGGAATCTTTCGGCATTTTATTCCCATACAGATCATTTTCCATCACAAAGACATCCTCTAAAAAGGGGTAAATGAAAACTCTGGCATCAGGTGTTATTTGAGCGTTAATTAAGCGATCAGATAGCCGTAGGCCCATCTTACTGATTGTTTCTTCGTCGATGTTGAAATCGTTACTGCTTTCCATGATTTTTTGGTTTATGATGACTTATCGTTAGGTAATATAATTTTCAGGGCTTTTTCTTCTGCTGCGTTTTCAAACGTCACATAAGCCTTGATGATCTCATGCTTTTTTCCAGACCCATGGTAAACCAGCGCTTGCCTTTTACCTAATGTGTTTGCAGCTGGAACTAAGATCCCTTTTGTTGAGTAAGTCATTGACATCATATCAGCCATGTTAAGGATTTTTGACCAGTAGAGTAACTGGCCTACTGTAATGTAACCCCATTAAACCAGCATCGGTGTTAATATGCTGCTTTCAGCCGGTGGAAAAATTAGCACCTTGTAAGCTTGTACCAGAGTAGATCACCCAATGCTCTTATTTGTTTAGAGTATACTCACCTAATTAAATGGTTATGCCAGTATGCAGGAATCCCGACTGTGCTTTGAAGTTCTTTTGTACATCAATCTCACACTAACCGTATGAGCGGTCTCATCGAAACAAACGGTAATCAAATCAGGTTAGTCTTTTTTCAAGACTGTCGCCGTATGAAGGAACAAGACCTTTGAGAATATGTGTAAGCTGTATGTAGCTGGTATGTGCAAATAAAAAAAGCCGCTACGAACATTTCATAGTGGCTTAATAATCAAGTGACCCCGTCAGGATTCAAACCTGAAACCTTCTGATCCGTAGTCAGAACCAGCTTCTATTTTCGAGTAGTTGTTTATTATTCCGG
>DASQNW010000218.1:0-14249 GCA_035644775.1 Chitinophagaceae bacterium
TGCGCTGGTTAGGTGAGAGCAGTGTATAATCTTTGTTATGGTATGTAACTGCCAAAGCAACTATTAACCATTCCAGCAAAGCGATACACTCTCATTACACCGTTTCTGTTTCCACTTGGTGGCCTTCCTGAAATCAAACAGAGGAAGTGGCTCGTAAAAACTCTCTCTTATTTACTTTGTCTGGTCACCTCCCGAGTACTCCAACTTAAAGAACGATAACTCTCTTTGCTGCCAATGTAGCGCCTGCCGATTTTCGGAAAAGCTTTTTTCATATTTAGCAGATCATTTACTTTCGGTTCATTATTCGAAATAAAACACGCCTCGCTAATGAAGCTCCATTCCAGGGAAGCTGTTAAAGATTACCTTGTCATCAAAGGTTTCGCTCCCCCGGAAATGAAGGTTGAGCCACTCACCGGTGGCGTTTCGTGCAGTGTGTGGAAGGTAGACACAGGCATTCACTGCTTTGTATTAAAGCAGGCGCTGGAGCGACTAATGGTTGAAACAGAATGGCTGTCTGATGTACAGCGCATTCATCGCGAACATGAAGCTATGGATGCGCTGAAAACACTTGTAGCTGCAGGTACGATACCTCAGGTTTTACATCGGGATTATAACGATCACGTATATACGATGACGGCTGCCGAAGAAGGCTCGCTTACCTGGAAGGAACACCTGATGCAGGGAATGTTAAATGAACTGCATGCAAAAAATGCCGCATCCATATTGAAGCAGATGCATGGCAACAGCCCTGTGATGCCGGAAAAGGAACAGCAAAAGTTTAAGGATCAAACATATTTTTTGCAGCTTAGAGTTGATCCGTTTCATCGTTATCTGATTCAGCAGTATCCTAAACTCTCTCCATATATTCAGAAGCTGATTGATGAAGTGACCGTGAAGCAGATTTGTTTGGTGCACGGCGACTTTTCTCCCAAGAACATGCTGGTGGAAAAAAATCACAACATCGTGCTGATTGATTTTGAAGTGGCACATTGGGGTAATCCTGTTTTTGATCTTGCTTATTGTCTCGGACACCTGATATTGAAAGCATGGCATTTACAAAAGGAGCATGAAGTGTTGAAGCTAATAGAAGTATTCCTCTGCACATATGAGCTGAAAGTGGAGAACCTTACACCGCATGTAGGCTTGATGTTGCTTGCCCGCATGGACGGAAAATCTCCGGTGAATTACATCAAAGACGAGGTGCTTAAAAACAGGATCCGCCGTATAGCAATTTCGTGGATAATGGAAGAAGCAGCACATGAAGATCCACTGCAGAATATTCAACAAGCTCTGATAAATGAGAACCGAAGAAAAATAAATTGAACCCAAAGCAATGTCGAAAATCATAGAAGTAAGGGGTAGAGAAATTTTAGATTCCCGCGGCTACCCAACTGTAGAAGTTGATGTGGTCCTCGAGTCGAGGCATACAGGCCGTATGATGGTGCCCTCCGGCGCATCAACAGGAAAGTTTGAAGCTTGGGAACTACGGGACGATGAAAAGCGCTTCAAAGGAAAAGGCGTTCAGAAAGCAGTGGCACATGTAAATACGAGTATCAAACAGCTGCTCGTTGGAATGAGCGCTTTCGACCAGCAGGAAGTTGATCAGGCAATGATTAGTCTTGACGCCACACCAAACAAATCACGCCTGGGGGCCAATGCCATCCTTGGTGCTTCGTTTGCCGTTGCTCGTGCTGCTGCTGCTGCTGTAAGCGAACCTTTGTATAAATATCTAGCCGAAAAATATTTGCATTCTTCTGAAAGCTTATCTCTCCCGGTGCCAATGGTTAATATTCTCAGCGGAGGTTTGCATGCGGGAAAAAACATTGACTTGCAAGATTTTTTGATCATACCGGTGTCTGCGAGATCGTACCCCGAGGCACTGGAGATGATCTCCAATGTGTATTGGCAAACAAGGGACCTGATCAAAAAAAAAGGCTATAACGCCTTCCTGCTGGCTGATGAAGGCGGCTTTGGTCCGCAGCTTTCCTCTAATAGTGAAGGCCTCGAAGTGTTGTGCGAAGTGTTTGAACTATGCGGCTACACGCCTGGTAAAGATATCGCCATAGCACTTGATGTAGCTGCTTCGCATTTCTATGATGAGGAACAAAAAACGTATAGATTAAACTCTGAGCAGCGCACCCTTTCTTCGTCGGAGATGGTAGCGATGTTGGAGCAATGGACAAATAGTTATCCTATTATATCTATTGAAGATGGACTTGCTGAAGAAGATTGGGAAGGTTGGCAGGAGCTTACTGCAAGAATTGGAAAGACTATACAGTTAGTGGGCGATGATCTGTTCACCACTAATCCTCAGAGAATCCAAAAAGGTATAGAAACCCATGCTGCCAATGCAGTGCTGGTAAAAATGAACCAGATTGGAACACTGACCGAAACAGTAGAAGCTGTGAGAATGGCTAAGCAAGCGGGCTTCAAGACGGTGATCTCCGCCCGTTCAGGAGAGACGGAAGACTCCACGCTTGCCGATCTTGCGGTAGGCTTGGATGGCGGTCAAATTAAGATAGGTTCTTTGGCGAGGTCATCAAGGTTGGCAAAGTACAACCAATTATTACGCATAAATGAGCAGCTCGGAGGAAGGTACAAGGGGTGTGGTGGCTTGTAGCATTCGTAAGAAGAACCCTACAGCAAGTGGAGGGCAGTTAAGACGATTAATCAGGAGGTGCAAAGCCTGGTTTATATCGGGTAATGTTAAATTGATTAAGACAGTGATGTGGAAGGCAGAGTGTCAATATTTGAGATTAGCGGCAATTCTAATCGCAGCGGAATGCCAACTCACTGGCTTAGCTTTTTCGAAGAAAATTTGTACATTCGCACCCGATCTGATTTTTGCTCGCCTTTCTTGCTCCTGCTCTATCAAAGCAGCCATACTGATCGATGCAAAATATTTTCAAACACAAGTTCTACTAAACATGAGCATTGAAGAAATAGAAAAATTCCTCGACAACAAAACAATTCCTCAGCAGTCTTACGTAAAGATCGACTTCAAGAAGCGAGATTCTATTTACGGCCTCTTTTTACAAGGCAATGATTATAAGGACTTAAAGTCGAAAAACTTTTGGAGGATTGTGACCAAGGCCCACTTCGATGAATATAAGAAGTCGAAGAATGCTGGCTTAGCGAAGATTTTTTCAGGAAGTGATTTTTCCCGCCTGACGGTTCAAAAAGAATCTTAAGCTACACGGGAGGGTAACTTCAACCATTCCTCTTACTCCATCTTTGTTTGCCTTTTTTTAAGGGATAAAGTACGTCGTGTGCTGTTTCGTAGCCTGCATCTGCCACTTCAATCAGCTGCTCTTCTGCTTTGTTTTTACGCACAACGCTGTACACCAATATGCCTACTGCTATCAAAGAGGCCACACCAAAGATAATTCTGCTCGTTTTCATCTAATGAGATTATGGTAGAGATTCCTTAGCAACAAATATACCGCGTAATTACCTCACGTCGAAATCGTCAACCATAATTTTTGCATACAGAATTGTATTCAATTGGAGCACTACAGAATATCGAATCCTCTCTGAGGCCGGCCCTTGCTTCTTGGTAATGGCTTATTGCCCTGGTTTCCTTTCTTCTGATGTTCTCGACCCGTATAAGCCGAACTCAATGAGCGACTATCCGGTTGCTCTGCATCGTTGCGTGTAGGCTCTTGCTGCATCTCAGGATCCTCTTCCTGCCCCTGCGTAGCAGACACCTTTATCTGTTCTTCTTTTTCCAGGAAATTGAGGTGCGCTTCAGCATCTGGCTGATCAGCTCTTGCGTCTTTGGTTTTATTGCGTTTCAATGGCATAGCTATCTTTTTGATGATAATATGTAGCGGAAAAGACGTGCCAATTCCGGTGAGGACTAACCAATTTTCGAGGGTTGCAGCTTGTTTTTATAGGAGAATAGCGGTTTTGTTAGTGTTGGATGGAGGGCGGTTACATACAAGAATTATTATGGATGAGCAGGTATAGGCATCAATCTTGATATGTGCAAGGTGTAATCAAGAAGGCTAACCTTTAAAATATGAAACAATGAAAAAATCTCTTTTGGCACTTCTGCTTATTGGAAGCAGTTCAGCGTTGTTCGGTCAGGATAACCAGACGAATAACAACTCCTCAACCGATGCCAACACTGGCGCAGGTACTACCAACTCCACAAACAGCAGCTCCGGCACAGGCACAAATTCTACTATGAGTGGCAATGACATGCAAAACACCAGGAGCGCAACAGGCAATTACAGTGCTTATGGTGCTGCCAGCAACGTTCCTACAACAGTGCAGTTGTCATTTCAAAACCAATATCCCGGTGTTACGGACGCACGTTGGGAGCAATCCAATGAGTGGTACAGAGTCTACTACAAGAACACCAGTGGCGAGGATATGTCGATGTACTACAACATGAACGGTCAGGGCTTTATGGTGGCATTGCCTGTCATTGCAAATCAGATTTCTCCAGATGTAATGAACAAGGTGAGAAGTATGTATGGCAGGAACGTGTATGATGTTACGCGTGCGAAAGCCGCTAATGGTGAAGATATTTATCACGTAAGGCTCATAGAAAATGGTCAAACAAGATCTGAAACTATCAATGAGCAGGGTACAGCTGTGACAGACTTTTATAGAACAGACAGTACAGGCGCTGCAGGTAACACCATGAATACGATGAATGGTACCAACAACATGGGCAATAACCAGAATAGCCAAGGTGAAAATACTGGGAATAATAATAACACCCACAACAATAACAGCAACCTGAATAACAACTCAAACCTGAATAACAACTCAAACCTGAATAACAATACAGGAACAGGAACAACACAGGACGCGAGCGGTACCGGCACATCAACAACCACTGATGCTGCAAACACCACTACAGATGCAGGTGCCAGCAGCACAAACAACATGGGCGGCACACCTGCAAACACTGATACAAACAACAGCTCCAACCTGAATAGCAATACAGGAACAGGCACAACACAGGACGCTAGCGGTACCGGTACATCAACAACTACTGATGCTGCAAACACCACAACAGATGCAGGTGCCAACAGCACAAACAACATGGGTGGCACACCTGCCGGCACTGATACAAACAACACCAACAGTTCTGATATGAACAACTCTGATGCAACTGACAGCACTAACCAGGGAACTCAGAATAACAGAACTGACATGAAAATCAAGACTGAAAGCAGTGACGGTAAAGAAACAAAAATCAAGGTAGAAGAAGGTGAGGTAAAAATTAAAGAAGATAAATAACAATTAGGTATAGTCTTCAAATCGAAATGCCATCCAACGGGGTGGCATTTCTGTTTTTAATGAGCTTTGTAAGAGACTGATCACGACACTAATTCTGTTTGCAGTTTTTCCATTACGTTCTTTTCTATCATTTTCTGCGCCAGTAGAATCATATTAAGGAACGATCGGCTTTTTGAGATGCCATGGCCGATTATTACTGGTTTAGATATGCCGAGCACTGGCGTACCACCATAATTTTCGAAATTGAAGAGGTCGAAATATTCATGCACTATGTTCTTGCGTTCGGTAATTTCAAATAGAGACTCAGCAAGTTTCAATATTATGTTGCCCGTAAATCCATCACAAACCATCACGTCAGCTTTGTCGAGAAGAAGATCGCGGCCTTCAACGTTTCCAATAAAATTGATATGCTTGTTCTCTTTAAGTAGCGGATAAGTAGCCTGCACCAGAAGATTTCCCTTTCCTTCTTCTTCGCCAATATTAAGTAGCGCCACCTTCGGGTTGGCAATACCCAGAATGTGCTGTGCGTAAACAGAGCCCATGATGGCAAATTGGTTCAATTGTTCCGGCTTGCAATCGGAGTTTAAACCTACATCCAGCAGAAGGCCGGTTCCGCCGTTTTCCTTTGGTATAATAGTAGAAATCGTTGGTCTTAATACTCCCTCAATTGGCTTCAGGCTATAGAGCGAACCCACGAGCATGGCGCCTGTGTTGCCGGCGCTAATGAAGGCATCTGTTTTGCCGCTGGCCAGCAGGTGAAAACCGATAGATATGGAAGATCTGGGTTTCTCTTTCAGCGCTTTTGTAGGATGCTCGTGCATGTCAATAAGTTCGGGAGCATGCACAATATCAACGGAGGAGGAGCGCGAATATTCTTGTTGTAGTTGAAAAAGCTGCGATTCGTCACCAATCAACACGAGTTCAGCTCGTTTCTCTTTGTGAGTTAGAAATTGTTGAATACCTTTTATTGCTTCAAGAGGGGCAAAATCGCCTCCCATCATATCAATTCCAATCTTCATGGTATCCAAATAAAAAAATCCAAAGTGCCGCCTGTTAGCGAAACTATGGATTCAGGAAAAAAGCGAAACTATTTCTTAATAGGTGAGTTCTCAACGACTACCTTACCCTTGTAGTACAACTTCCCCTCGCTTACATGTGCACGGTGACGTACATGCGTTTCTCCCGTTGTTTTGTCAGTAGACAATGTTGCAGCAACAGCTTTATAGTGCGTTCTGCGTTTAGCACTTCTTTGCTGCGAGTGTCTGCGTTTTGGATTCGGCATAATTAAAATTAAAGTGTTATTGAAAAAGCCTGAATGCAGGCTATCATTCGCTATCTAAATTCTTGAATTTCTCTAAATCTTTCCAAATTGGATTTTCTTCTGCTTCACCTGAAGGACGCATCTTGTTCAGGATATCTCTCGCTGCCGGATTGCAATGAGGTACATCCATGGCCTCGTAATCGCAGGTTTTTTGCATTGGGATACTAAGATTGACGAATTCATAAATCCACCCTTTCACATCAAGATGACTTTCTCCCTTAGAAATATAGTACACGTCGGGATCTTCTTCCTGCTCGTTCATAGCCTCCGGCTCTTCTACCATCTTAACAGTCACCACAAATTCGTCAAACAACTGTAGCGGCAAATTGCTGCTGCATCTATCGCAAATTACCTCCAGCTTTCCTCCTATGTCAAAACGCAAGATCATGAAGTTGCCGGAATTCTTCTCCAGCTGCATTCTTATTTGCGCATTGCAGTTTTTGAAATCCTGCTCCTGGAACTCTTCAAAGAACGAATCGTTTACCTTATAATTATATTCGTGATTTCCCGGCTTCAGACCCACAAAGGCTATCTCAAATTCCCTCCGGTTGCTCATCTTCCAAAAAATTTCAGGTGTGCAAAGGTATGGGAATTATGCCTAAATGACGTTAGTTTCACCCGATTATTTAACGAAAGATAAGCTGGGTATGCTTCGGAGTTTATTACGGGATAAAGTGCTCGTAAAACTGTTTGCAGTGAGCTTGGTAATAAAGCTTCTATCCATCAATGAAGCCTGGGTGGAAAGGTACTATAGCACGGGAATTTACCGGCACCTGGCTGCCTTTCTTCGCCTGATCACAGGGTGGGTGCCATTTAGTGTAGGAGATTTGGTGTACGCCGGTGCTTTTGTATACCTGGTGGTGAAGACATGGAAGTACCTGAAGATACTCAAAAGCCGAACGGTTAAAGATTACCTGTTTCATGTGCTTGTAAGTAAGTTATTGCGCCTGGTGCTCTCCATCTACCTTGTGTTTAATATTGCCTGGGGCCTGAACTACAACAGGCAGGGAATTGCCGCTCAACTCCACCTTGACGTTCAGCCTTATTCACTTGAGGATTTAGAGATGGTCAACAAAGTATTGGTGCAGCGATTAAACAGAGCTGCCGCCACTGTGGACACCGGCATGAGAAAGCCGCTGGAAAGAAACGTCAATCTTTTCAAAGAAGCACTAGCCACTTACAAAATCGTTGAACAACACCATCCCTTTTTGAAGTATAGACATCTATCCGTTAAGACATCTTTTTTCAGCCGTGTTGGACATTATTTTGGCTTTACGGGGTATTACAACCCCTTTACGGGTGAGGCTCAAATAAAGTCCACTGCTCCAGTTTTCATCAAGCCTTTCGTGGTTACGCACGAAATGGCACACCAACTTGGATATGCTAAGGAGAGTGAAGCCAATCTGGTTGCCTTCCTTTCTTGCCGAAGATCAAAACATCCCGAGTTTGTCTACTCTATCTACTACGACATGTTTTATTATTCCATTCGTGAACTGCACCGCCGTGACTCGCTGAGCGCAAAGTCATTAACTGAAAACCTTCATCCGCAGGTAAAAAAAGATAATGAAGCCTTGGCTGCTTATTTCAAGCAGCTGGCAAATCCGGTGGAGCCTTATGTCGCTGCATTCTACGATGAGTTTTTGAAATTGAACAATCAGCCGAAAGGAGTAAAAACTTACAACGAAGTAGTTGCATTTTTAATAGCATACCAAAAAAGATATGGCCTTCAGGCGATCTAAGAGACTATACGGTTGTTGTACCTGTATGAACAAATGGCTAAAACTGCTTGTGTCACTTTTGTTGCCGCTCATGGTCGGATTTACAGCTTCTAACTTTACAGAAACGGGTGAAGGAAGCTGGTACCGCAGCATTCAAAAACCGGAGTGGAATCCGCCTAACTGGGTCTTTGCACCTGTGTGGACGTTACTGTATGTTCTCATGGGAATAGCACTATACCTGGTTTGGAAATTAAATCCAAGCAGGCAACGGAACTTTGCTATGGGGTTTTGGGCAGGGCAAATGGTTCTAAATTTTTTGTGGAGCTTCATTTTCTTCCGTCAGGAGGAGATAGGGTGGGCGCAGGTGGAAATAACCGCTTTGTGGCTCTCAATCTTTTTTACCATCTTGGCTTTTGCGAAAATAAGTAAGCTCTCTGCATGGCTACTGGTACCTTACATTAGTTGGGTGAGTTTTGCTGCCATTCTAAACTTTGCCATCTGGCAATTAAACAAATAAGCTTCAGATCTACTCACAATCCATTCAACGAAAGCGTTGCTGCTTTCTATTGTTCAAGTAAGTTTCGAATTGCGCAAGGTTCATGCTACTGAGATTGCTTTCTTTTGTTAAGCCTCCTTTCTGCGCTACTAAAACTCCATACCGTATGTTGTGGAATTCCTCTATGGTATGAGCATCGGGGTTCACAGAAAGCATTACACCTTTTTGCAAAGCATAATCTATCCAGCGCCAGTCCATATCTAACCGGTTTGGGTTTGCATTTATTTCAATCACCACTTTGTTTTCTGCGCACGCATCTATCACCAGGGGAAAATCAACTGGGTAAGCTTTTCTTGACAACAGTCTGCGGCCAGTCATATGTCCGAGGATGGTAACGTATGGGTTTGTGATGGCTCCAATTAATCGTTTCATGGCTTTTTCTTTATCCATATCCAGGTTGCTGTGAATAGATGCAATCACCAGGTCGAAGGTTGAAAGCACCTCGTTAGAGTAGTCAAGGGCACCATCACTAAGAATATCACACTCAATACTTTTAAAGATCCTGAAGGGTGCAAATCTCCTGTTCAATTCATCAACATATCGATGCTGTTCTTTAATCCGTTGTTCCGTTAAACCACCGGCATAGTATGCAGCCTTGGAATGGTCAGAAATAACCAGGTATTCAAATCCCAGTGAAATCAATTCTTCAGCCATAGCTTCTATAGAGTAGCCGCCATCGCTCCAGTCGCTGTGAGCATGAATTAAGCCTTTCACTTCATTAGTTTGCAGCACATTTGAAAACATAGATCCCTTGACTGCCTTGGTTAGTATCGTCTCTGATTCGCGGAGAAAAGGTGGAATAAAAGCGATGCCTGCCTGCTCAAAAATCTCTTCTTCTGAGTGCGGAAAGTTGCTGTGCATTTGATGGTGCTTTCTAAATGCAGAAAGAAATTCGTCACTGCTACTGGTTTCAAAAAGAAGCTGGACAAGTCCCTCATTGTTCGTGAAATAAAAATAAAGGTTGATGCGCTGTTGCAGGTTCACCACCAGCTCGCTCTCGGTATCGTAGACAGGCGTGAAATCTTGCCTGTCAAGAAACTTCAGGAGGTCTGCCTTTGGTGCTGTTGTCACCCATTCCAGCTTACAAATAACTTCTAATTGGCGTCTGAATTCACCTGTTAATTGCATCTGGCTGTCGGGAAAGTGCTCACGGAGTTTTTCGGTAAAAGACTCCGCAAACGCTTCCACCTGTGCGTATAATAGTTTGCCCTGGTTTTGCTCCTGAAAATTTAGTGCGTCCAAAATTTTCTGCTGCGTCTTCTCGCCAAACCCTTTCTTTTCCGCAATACGGTTTTCCGTGCATGCCTGCTGCAAACCATCAACTGTATCAATTCCTAGTTCTTTCCAAATTGTGTGTATTTTTTTTGGACCCAAACCTTTGATGTTCATCATCTCAAGCACCCCTGCCGGAGTTTTTTCGAGGTATTCCTTAAGAGCAGTGAGCTCACCATCTTCAATCATTTCTAACACCTTTTTGCCCACGCTTTCTCCAACTCCTTTTAGGGAAAATATCTTATTGGGCGAAAGAGTAGCGATGCTGTTGGGAAGTTGTTCTATTGCAAATGCGGCTGACAAATAAGTCTTTGCCTTGAAAGAGTTATCTCCATGAATTTCCATCAGCTTACCCAAAAGTGAAAGTTGATCCGCTATTTCGTTGTTGTCCATAATGATGTTGTATGCAGTTGCACAAAGCAAGAGTAAAGAAATTGCTGTCTAACTACGTCAAAGTTCGTGTTGATAAAAATAGGAGTGAAATCTAATGTTACAATCCTCCTATTTCCCTGTGCATGTGATTACACACAAAATAATAGTTGGTGAAAATCGTTATTGAGCACGTTATACTACATTTACGCAAATTTCAATAGCATATGATCCACCTGCTTCAGATTGTTGACACCGCGACCCAGGCTGTACAAACAGCAGTTCAAACCGATGCCAATGGAGATGGTGAGGTGAGTATGGGAGAACTGCTTACAATGGGTGGTTGGTTGATGTTGCCGCTCATCTTGTTGTTTCTCCTGACTGTTTTTTTCTTCTTTGAACGCTTAATGTCCATCCGCCGTGCGTCCCGGATCGACAACAATTTCATGAACATTGTGCGGGATCATATTATCAATGGCAATGTGAGCGCTGCCCGCAGCTTTGCTAAGAACACTAACAATCCTGTTGCGAGGATTATAGATAAAGGCATTCAGCGCATCGGGAAACCCATAGAAAATATTGAACGTAGCATGGAAAACGTGGGCAAGCTGGAGCTTTACAACATGGAAAAGAACCTTTCATTATTGTCGCTGATTGCCGGCATTGCACCCATGTTTGGGTTCCTGGGTACTATCATTGGTATGTTTCAGTTGTTCTACCGATTGGCCACAACGGGAGAGTTTACGATTCAAACCATGGCTAATGGTATCTACACCAAAATGATTACGTCTGCGACTGGATTGATCATTGGTTTGCTCGCTTACATAGCACATAGCTACCTGGTAACTATGGTAGACAAGACTGCGAACAGAATGGAAGGAGCAAGTGCGGAATTTCTTGATGTGCTGCAAGAACCAACCAGGTAGGCGTTTTCTCGTGCGTCTTCTTTTTTTGGTTTAGTTTATACGGGAACGGACTATGAAAAAAGGTATGCTCGATCAATCAACAGACATTCAACTTAACAGATTATTGTAATGAACATTAGAAGAAAGCTTAGGGCACATACTGAAGTTCATACAGGACCACTGAACGATATTCTTTTTATACTGCTGTTGTTCTTTCTGATAGCAGCAACTTTGGCAAATCCTAACGTAATCAAATTGTCTGCTCCCAAGGCCAAGAGTGACACAAAGGCCAAACAGACTGTTGTCGTTTCTATTGATGCGAACAAGATATATTACGTTGGAACGACTCGTGTAGAATCCGATTCAGCCATGCGGTCAGCATTGATTCCATTAATTCAAAAAGAAAATCAGGATCCGACCGTGGTAATTAATGCAGATAAGACCGTACCACTTGAGTACGTGGTGGCGGTGATGCGCATGACCAGGGAACTAGGTGCAAAATCGGTATTGGCTGTCGACCGCAACGCGCAATAGCAACAATCACTAGTTTGCAATTTTTATTTTACACCACCAGCATAGCATCTCCATAGCTGAAGAAGCGGTATTTATCTTTGATGGCCTTTTTGTAGGCTTCCATTGCAAGATCATAACCGGCAAACGCACAAGTCATGATCAAGAGGCTTGTTTTCGGTAAGTGAAAATTGGTGACCAAAGCATCAGCTATATTGAAATCGTAAGGCGGATGTATGAAGGTGTTGGTCCAGCCTTCAGACGGCTTCAACATTCGTTGAGCGGTAAAAGAAGATTCCAGTGCACGCATAGTGGTAGTACCTATAGAGCAGATGCGGTGTCCTGTTTCCTTCGCTTTATTTACAATCTTGCAGTATGCTTCTTCTATCCGGTAGTATTCTGCATCCATTTTGTGTTTACTGAGATCTTCTACCTCAATAGGACGAAACGTGCCTAGTCCGGTATGTAGCGTCACTTCCGCGAAGCGGATGCCTTTAATTTCACAACGTTTAATTAGTTCGCGGCTGAAGTGCAGGCCGGCTGTTGGTGCTGCCACAGCCCCTTCGTGCTTGGCGTAAACAGTTTGATATCTTTCACGGTCTTCTTCATCAGGTTTGCGTTTGATGTACTTTGGCAGCGGAGTTTCTCCATGCTTCTCCAGCACCTGGCGAAACTCATCATCATTGCCTTCGAAAAGAAACTTTATGGTTCGGCCTCTCGAGGTTGTATTGTCAATGACTTCCGCAACGAGGTCCTCTTCGTCACCAAAGTACAGTTTGTTGCCCACGCGTATTTTTCTTGCTGGATCAACAATTACGTCCCAGAGCTTATGTTCTTTATTTAATTCACGCAGAAGAAAGACTTCGATCTTGGCACCTGTTTTTTCCTTGCGGCCATACATGCGTGCGGGGAATACTTTAGTGTTATTTACGACAAACACGTCCTTATCATCAAAATAGTCGAGGATGTCTTTGAAGTGTTTGTTTTCAATTTGACCGGTTTTGCGGTGTACTACCATCAGTCGGGCATCTTCGCGTTTTTTTGCAGGATGTTGGGCAATTAAGTTGAGAGGGAGATCGAACTTAAATTGTGAAAGCTTCATGTACTTAAAAAGATTTTATAGCTAATGACGTGTCCCGAAGTGGAGTAAAATCAGCAATGACAGCAAGAAAAAACATGTTGCTTTTCTTCTTTTTGAATTCCTGTCTCGCCCGGTCTTACGGCACCGGTGTCGGTCACCCAGCTTAGAAAGGCCGCAAAAATACTATAAACGGGAGTATCGCAGGTTTTTTTTTGAGATTTAATATATTTTCTCCGAATCCCGTTTCTGCCTCTTACTGCCTAACTAAAAGGAGGTATTTTTTACCCGTGGCCTCATCTTCTTTATTAATGCTCCGATGCGTAATCACATGATCCACTCTGGCCGAATCTTCGGTATGGCATCGATTAGCTCCTTTGTATAACCGCTTTGTGGTTGTTCGTAGAGATTCTCCGCATCACCGGTTTCAACAATCTCTCCTTTGTTCATCACCATGATTCTATCGCACATGTAACGAACTACTGATAAGTCATGAGAAATAAACAGCATGGTTAGTCCCAGTTCGGATTTGAGGTCATTCAAGAGATTCAGTACCTGTGCCTGCACGCTCACATCGAGTGCTGATACAGATTCATCGCAGACCAGGAAGGCAGGGTTCATGGAAAGGGCTCTTGCAATAACAATTCGTTGCCGCTGACCACCTGAAAACTCATGCGGATAACGCCGCATAGCAGTTGCCGGAAGACTCACTTTCGCGAGCAGCTCCTGGGCCTTTTGTCTGCGTACTGCAGCGGATGTATAAACTGCTGATCTGAGCATCGGTTCTTCTATAGCATCACCGATCGTGAGCCGCGGGTTTAACGAGGAGAATGGATCTTGAAATATTAACTGAACTTCCTTACGAAAGCGACCTAATTGATTTTTGTGCACACGACTAATGTCTTGCCCCTGGTAAATGATGCTTCCATGCGAAGATTCTACCAGGCGCAGAAGTGTTCTTCCTAAAGTAGTTTTTCCGCACCCTGACTCTCCAACGAGGCCCAACGTCTCACCTTTGTAAATGTCAAAGCTCACATTATTAACTGCCTTGTAAAATTGCAGTGGCTTTCCGAAGAAAGTTTTTTTTGCTGGAAAATCAACCGACAAATGTTTTACGGAAATCAACACCTCTCCAGTGCTGGGCTGCCAGTTATTTTTAGATTTAGTTGGCGGCGTTTCAGCCACCTTTAAGAAGTCATCCACCACTGGTAAGCGTTCGTTCTTAGGGTGCAGTGCCGGCCTGCAGGCAAGCAGTGCACGGGTA
>DASQNW010000219.1:0-4787 GCA_035644775.1 Chitinophagaceae bacterium
TGAAAAGCAACACTTCATAAGAGCTACTATCGAGGGTATCTTGTTCGAAATTTATAGCATTGCCAAAACTCTGGAAGAACATCGAACCATAACAACATTGTCGATCAACGGCAGTTATGCCTGTTTGCCATTTTGGGCACAAATGATTGCAGACATATTTAACAAACCAGTGAGTACAAAAGCGAATTCCGACAGCATCGGTTTGGGAACTTTTTTGTTAAGTGCCACGGAGATGGGTGTGTACAAAAATCTGGAAGAGGCGGCGCAAACAGTTACTCTCTCAAAACCTTTTAAACCCAGGCAAGAGGAACACGCTGTTTATAAAAAACATTTCGACATCTTTGAAAAACTTAGCACGAAGCTTTTCGACGAATTTGCAGCCATCAGTTCCCTGCAGGTGCAGGAATAGCGTTGGCGTGAATTCATGCGACTGATCTATGAACCTGGCCATAAGCATACAAAGAAAAGTGTGATCCTGTAATGCTCAAATCAAACCTTAATGACCTCACCGAATGCTGTTTAGAAGAAGGTCGTATACCTGCTTAGTTTTGAAATCTTCACCGATTAAAGTCGGCCAGTCCCGCCTTTTATAATAACGAGGTATCCACGAATCTGCATCAGTAAGGTTCCACAATGTGATTCCATATTTCTGTGCAGCAGGGACTATTTCGTTGTACGTTTTGAAAATGAAACTGTATTTCGCAGCTTGTTGTAATTGCAGGTAATTGTTGTAAACAATAGAAGAATCATTGCGCGGATTGACAGATACATCCAATTCAGAAATATGCACCTGTAGCCCTGTTTTAGCTGCAGCCTCAAGCACACTGCGGATCTGTTCGTTGGATGAATTCAGGTTGGTGTGCATCTGCAAGCCGACTCCGTCAATGGGTACACCGCGGCTTTTAAAATCTTTTACCATTTTTATTATTGCTTCCATCTTTTTAGGCGCATATTCCTGCCCAAAATCATTGTAAAACAAAAGAGCTTTCGGGTCGGCTTCTCTTGCCCATCGGAAGCACTTGGCTATATAGTCACTGATGTTTTTCTGAAAGATAGTTTCCCGCAAACTGCCGTCGTCATTGAATGCTTCGTTCACCACGTCCCAGGAAGCAATTTTCCCTTTATAATGGCTTGCAACAGTCTGCACATGCAATTTCAACAATCCTTCCCATTGCTGCTCGTTGCCCTTGAAATTCTGCAGCCAGTCAGGCACCTGTTGATGCCAGCAAAGTGTATGTCCGTGAATGCGCTTTTTACTGGCTGCACCTATTTGCATCAGCGAATCTGCTGAAGCCCAGTAATAACTGTTTTCGTTAGGATGCACAGGCTGCATCTTCAGGTTGTTTTCTGTTGTGAGGCTTGTAAACTCTTTCCGAAGAATATCCAATAGTGCAGGATATTTTTTCAAACTGCGCATGTCTGTGGCGGCACCAAGCGGAAAATTTAGCACCTGCTGCAGTCTTGTGTCAATGATACGTGAGTCACGGTTTTGCGTTGTTTTCGATTGGCTTGCGCTCATCATTGAACAACCAGCGAGCAGTATAAGAAAGATGATGGGTTTCATTGCACTATTTTAAATTGCTCCACACGAGCATTCTGCTATCCTGCAAAACTTATCATGATGAAAATCACAAGGGCAACTACAATCAAAGAGAACACTATATCCCAAACCGAATAACTTGCGCGGTTGGCAGATCGCTGTTCCTGCGTGAGGGTTGCGTAGGTGAGTCCGCGGATCTTTTCTGGTGCCGGCGCTTTTGTAAATAAGCTAACTCCGACACATACCAGCACGCAAAACAAAAAGAACCAGGCTGCAAACGTCAGGAAGTTCACATTGCCGAAAGAATGCAATATGCTCCCCGGCGCAAAGCTATCCTTTGCCAATTCCAACGAAAGCCGAAGTACGGCAACAATCAACCCGGCAATCAAGGTGGCCATAGCACCATTGCTGTTAATGCGTCGTGAGAATATACCAAGGAGGAAGACAGCAGTAATAGGCGGTGCGATATATGATTGCACTGATTGTAAATATTCGTACAACACACCCGATATATTCTGCATAATGGGAATCCAGGCAATGCCCAGCACCACCACAATAGCGGTCGCAAACCGGCCCACTTTCAGCAGCTTCGCTTCTGGAGCACCCGGACGTAATTTTTTATAAATGTCTACGGTAAACAACGTAGAACAGGAATTAAATACCGAAGCCAGTGAACTCATAAGAGCGGCCAGTAATCCTGCTGCCACGAGCCCTCTTAAACCGGCAGGCATCTTATTCATTAGCAATGAAGCGAAAGCCTGGTCGGGAGTATTCCAGCTAAGTTCTCCTTTATTTTTTAGGGCAAGTGCAATAATCCCGGGAATGAGGAAGAGAAACACGGGAAGGAGTTTTAGCAAGCCCCCGAAGATGGTGCCGCGCCTTCCCTGCTGAATATTTCGGGCAGCCAACACCCTTTGCACAATGTATTGATCGGTGCACCAATACCAGGTGCCTACGATCGTACTGGTGATCACTAGTGGAAGCCATGGAAAATCAGGATCGGAGTTAGGACGCCACATGTTCAGGTATCCAGCAGGCAATGCTTCTCTTACACCACTCCATCCTCCGGCAGCCTGCAGTCCAACCACGGTAAGCGTGGCAGCACCTATCACTAAAATCACCGTTTGGATTGCTTCTGTATATGCTACAGCTCTCATGCCTCCAAAAACCGTATAGACACCTGTTAAAATAACCGTGATCAACGCACCAAACCAAAAATCGATATGCAGAAGAGAAGAGATGACGATACCTCCGGCATATACGGTAACAGAGACTTTCGTTAACACATAGGCAAGCAAGGAGAACACACTTAGAAACCAACGAGTACCAGCGTTGAACCTCTGCTCCAGAAATTCGGGCATGGTAAACACGCCACTCCTTAAATAGAATGGCAGAAACACCCAGCCTAAAGTGATCACCAGCCAGGCGTGCAGTTCGTAGATCAACATTGGAATCTTTCCGCCTGCTCCAGCACCTGCCAATCCTACTACGTGTTCCGACCCTATGTTGGATGCGAAGATAGAGGCACCCACAATAAACCACCCCAGGTTGCGACCTGCGAGAAAATAATCTTCGGTAGTCTTTTGTTTCCTCCTTACCACCCAAACGGCTACAGCCGTAAGCAAAATAAAATAGGCCGCAATAACAATCCAGTCAAGTGTCGCAAACTGACTCATATGCAGTAGTTGGTTGGTTTATGTCGTTTATCTGTTGATTTGGTAATACACATCGCTCCACTTCAGTTCGTTTCTGAACTGATGAAGCGTAGTGCCTTGGTTAATCAGCACACACTCGATACCTGCTATTTCAGCAAAGTCAACGAGGTATTCTGAAGAAAGATTTTGACTGTAACACGTATGATGTGCACCACCCGCAAGTATCCATGCGGCACATGCTGTTTGCATATCCGGCAAGGGTTTCCAGAGTACCCGCGCTACGGGAAGATTTGGCAGCTCGTGTTTTGGCTCCACAGCTTCTACCTCGTTCACCAACAAACGAAAGCGATTGCCAAGATCAATCAGCGAAGCGTTTAATGCAGCACCAGCGGCGGAGTTGAACACGAGGCGCACAGGATCTGCCTTACCGCCGATGCCCAAAGGATGTACTTCACAACTTGGTTTATCTCTAGCTATGGAAGGACAGATCTCGAGCATGTGTGCGCCAAGGACCTGCTCGTTGCCGGGTTCAAAATGATAGGTGTAATCTTCCATGAACGAGTTACCACCTTCCAGCCCCGAGGCCATGGTTTTCATAGCCCGCACTAATGCTGCCGTTTTCCAGTCGCCTTCACCTCCGAAGCCGTAGCCATCATACATTAATCGCTGCACCGCAAGCCCTGGTAGCTGCACCATCCCATGCAGATCTTCAAAGGTGTCCGTAAAGCCCTTGTAATTACCCTCTTCAAGAAATTGCCTCATACCCAGTTCAATCCGTGCAGCTTCCTTTAATGAGGCTTTTTGTTCCTCCTGTAATGATTTGGATATTTTATAGCTATCGTTGTACTCTTTCAGCAGATCATTGATTGCGTTATCACCAACGTCATTGATTCGCCGCACCAGGTCACCGATACCATAAGTGTTTACGGAAAAGCCAAACTTCATCTCTGCCTCTACTTTGTCGCCTTCGGTAACGGCAACGTAGCGCATGTTGTCACCAAACCGCACAAAGCGTGCTCCCTGCCAATCATACCAACCTGCAGCCACTCTTGTCCATGCACCAATTTGGTTTTGTAGTTTTTCATCCCTCCAGTGGCCAACTACCACCTTTCTGCCCAATCGCATCCGTGTCATAATATGCCCGAACTCCCTGTCGCCATGTGCACTCTGATTCAGGTTCATAAAATCCATATCAATCTCGCTCCAGGGAATATCCCGATTGAACTGGGTATGCAAATGCAAGGTTGGCTTTTGCAAGATGCTCAACCCACTGATCCACATTTTGGCCGGAGAAAATGTATGCATCCATGCAATAATGCCAATGCAGTTTTTAGCGCCATTAGCTTCCTGGCATAGCTGGTATACTTCCTCTGTTGACTTTACAATAGGCTTGTACACAATCATTACAGGTATTGAATTGCTACCAATAAGTGTTGTAACAATCTCCTGTGAATGTTCTGCTACTTTCCTTAAAGTTTCATCGCCGTATAAATGTTGGCTACCGGTGACAAACCAAACTTCCAGCTCTTTTAATTTTATCATATGGATTATTCAGTAAAAATATTTTTTGATGGTCCGCGAAGGAGCTATTG
>DASQNW010000220.1:0-2920 GCA_035644775.1 Chitinophagaceae bacterium
GCCGCATTTTCTTATGCGACGTGTATGAATTGCAGTAACTGCAGAATGGGTTGCCAATACAACATCGATGGCGAGAAAAAGGTTCCCTCAATCCTTACTTCAGAAGTGCAGGAAGCAATCAGAACCTATTCCTTTACCTTCATAATAGAAAAAACACTCAGGCTTTGTGAGTACACTTATTTTCCCATCCATTTTTTGAAATCTGAAACCTTTTCACGGCTGACGATCGATTCTTTGTCAATTTCAGGTTTAAGGTGTAACAGCAGCCGGTTTCCGAAGTAGTCATGAATCTGGTCAACACTGTCGATGGAAACAAAAAAGGAGCGGCTGATACGGAAGTAAAGATTAGGATCAAGCATTTCTTCAAGTTCATCCATTGTATAGTCGACAATGAATTTTTTGTTGTCGAACGTTTTGAAAAAGTTCAGTCTTCCATCGCTAAAGAAATAGGCAATATCCTCAACTTCGATGGATACGAGCTTTTGGGAGAGCTTAACAAGAAATCTTTTGCGGTACTCCTTAGGCTGGAGCTTCTGTTGCAGCTCTTTGATGATTTGATCAATATTAGATTCGGGTTTGTTTTCGCCTTTTTGATACATCTGCTTCATTTGCTGGTACTTATTCATTGCAAGCTGCAGATCTTCTTTCTGAACAGGTTTGAGTAAGTAGTCAATGCTATTCACTTTAAAAGCTTGTAACGCATATTCGTCGTAAGAGGTGGTAAATACTACTGGAGATTTTACCTGGGTAAGATTGAATATTTCAAAGCTTTGGCCATCCGCCAGTTCAATGTCCATCAGAATAAGGTCGGGTGCAGGATTATTTTCCAGCCATTCGACAGTACTTTTGATGCTGTCTGCAACACCAATTATTTCAGCTTTTTCATCTACAGCAGAAACAGTTTTGGTTAGTTTTTTTACTGCAAGTTCTTCATCTTCTACAATTAAGATTTTCATATGCTGTCGTTTATGTTTTTTCCATACTCTTAGAAACAGGATGAAAATGATGTTCGGCCGCAGGTGCCCAGACTAAAGGAAGCACCACGGAAAAGTTCTTATTGCCTTCCAGTACCTGGAACCCATCGTTGTTCATCAACTGGTACTTCGAACGGATATTGTTTAAGCCAATGCGATGTGATATGGTTTTTAATTGTTTCGGCTGCAAATTGTTATTAACTACTAAAATGTTGCCTGCTGCCGTAAATATGTCAATCACCAGGGGCGATTGTTTTGAGACTACGTTGTGCTTCACCGCATTTTCCACAAGCAATTGAAGACTAAGTGACGGGAGCAAATACTGTTCGTAGCGCTTGTCGTAATCAATGTGCATTTGCAATGCATCGCCATAGCGGGTATGCAGCAGTCTAAAATATGATTGGATGAATTTTACTTCTGTTTGCAGAGTGCTCATTCCATTTTCATTATTGCGAAGCAAATAGCGGTAGACCTTGCTCAACTCGTTTAGAAAAGCCTCGGCCTGTTTATGATCTTCGGAAATCAGCGAGGACAAAGTATTAAAACAATTAAAAAGAAAGTGTGGGTTAATTTGTCCTTTCAAGCTTTCAAACTCCTGCTGAAGTGTCATTTGCTGCAACTGCTCCTTTTCCATCAAACTATTCTTCCATTGTAGGTACGTGTAGTCGGCCTCCCATTGTGTAGTGGCAATCATGGTAAGTGCAACGGCCAAATACAGTGATAGTTTAAAATTGTCAGGAGTAAACTCGTAGCCCAGGAAATTAAAATAATCGTAACCACGAAACAGCAAAATGAAAGTTAGTGAAGTGAGACAAATATGCGACAAAGCAAGGAGCACAAGGCGAAGAGCAGTACGTTCGATATCAGGAAATCGCACCCTAAGCCAATGCATCACAACTATATGTGCATACCACGAGAAAATGCCCTGGAAAATGACAACAGGGTAAGAGTAGAACCATACGTTCTTGTCCGTCCAGACCCTGCCCCCAAATAGTATGAGGTTGAGCACCAATGCTAAGACCGGCATGAATGCAAAAAAAGAGATCCATTCTTTTTTGCTGGGTTTCATCCAGGGCTTCATGCTATTAGGGTTTGAGGATTAAGAATCAACGGGAGCCGTATGATTCGTTGCTTGCTTTGATTAACCACCCGCACAGGTTGCTGACCCAAAAGCAGGTATTTATTAGCTATGTTTTCGAGCCCTTTTTCTGAAAAGTCAAAGATGTTTATCCTGGGCTGACTATTATTTTTGATCTCCAGCAGAGCCGGCTCTTCAAACTCGATAGTGATCTTGAGTGGCTGGCTCTTAGCAATAGTGTTTTGGCTAAGAATACTCTCGAAAATAATCTGAAGGGTAAGTGGCGGTAGCATCAGTTCCTCCGCTTCGGCCGGAACAGTTATCTGCAATTGTATGCCCTCTCCATAACGTTCCTTTAACAGGTAGAAGTAAGAATGTATAAAGCTGATTTCCGTTTTAAGGGTTATGAGCTGTTCGTTGTTATTTTTCAAGAGATATCGATACACCTTACTCAATTCATTCAGGAATACTTCAGCTTTATCAGGGCTCTCAGTGATAAGGCTCGAAAGAGAATTCAAACTATTGAACAAAAAATGAGGATTTACCTGACTTTTTAAGCCAAGTAATTGACCTTGCATGTATTCTTTCTTCAGGTGCTCTGTCTCGCGGACGTTTTGCTTGTATTTTTCAAACCTTGATACACCTTCTTCAAGAAAGGTCAAAAACACGTTTGTTACAATCAAGGCTATAAAGGACTTTTGAAAATCCCCCTCATTGTATTGATACCCGAGGAAATTGACTGCATCCAGTCCCCTAAAAAGCAACGATAACAACACTCCCGACATTAGAATGAAGATCATTATCGAAATAATGAGCCTGGAGTTCAACTGGTGTTCATGAGGAAACCTTGCTCTCAGGATGATTGCCA
>DASQNW010000221.1:0-1953 GCA_035644775.1 Chitinophagaceae bacterium
GCTATCCACCCGGTTCTTTTGGCGATACATTACCCAATGACCCAGCGTACGTGCGAATTCGGGTGCAACCGTTAATCCGGATTGGGGACGTGGTTTATGACAGTATCCCGGTTAGTTTAACTCTTACAACCTGGGATAAGAGTGGACAAACATCAATACAGGAACAAGTGCTCTCACCGGGCACCAACGAACTTCTCCTTCAAGCATCCGCAGCAAAGTACCAATTGCGTCTTACGAAATGGGGAACTATTGATGAAATGACCCTCATGCGAAATCAGGTTCAGGAAGGAGCGTTATATTCTCTTGGTGGAAACGCACAAGCAAAAAAGCTGCGGGAAGTATTGACCTACAGAATGTCCAATGGATCTTACGTGCCTGAGACAAAAACCGAATATATCTATGGTGCAGGTGGAAAAGTTTCACAGATCCTTCACTACCTAAAAGATGCCAACCAGATGCCGTATGTTTCCATGACTGATAAATATACCTACACAATGCAAAAGGTGCAGACCGCACACCGTTACAATCACAAAAATGAACTTATAGAAAGTACTACCTATTCATACAACAACGATGGGAAACTTAGACAAGGTATTTTGACTTCACAGGACAGAGGTATCGTAATGGATGTTAATTATTCTGCTCTTGACGGGCAAACGGGAATTAGCGGCAGGTATATGATCAACGCAGATTATCGATATACTCATTATACACACACAACTAACTACAAAATGAGCATGCAAGGTGGGAACATGTATCAAACCCGAATTGCCAGCTCAAATGGTGCAATAGAAGAGGGACAGTTACAATACGATTTTAATATCAATCCATATATTCACCTAGATCTACCTGACATATATTTTGTCAACCCATCCAAACACAACCTAATTGGCCAGCAGAAAACATATCAGGTACTTTTCCCCGCATCTGAACCCTACTCTTTTAGTTATACCTACGATAACGAAGGTTATCCCACAGAATTGATTACAAAGTATAAAAGCTACTTTACGCAAGAGCACACAAGTACAGTGAAAACGATCTACAGATACTAAATCCCTAAAAGGAGTAATTGCTTGGTGAAGCCGGAAGAACATAGTCTTCCGGCTTTTTTTGGTTGAACCATAGTAGATATTAACGGGGTGCCATACCTCTTTTTCTGTCATTTACCTTACTCCCCAATGTCATTACTACCAACTCCTCCCAAGTCTCATTATGTCCACACCTTCTGCTGTATGCCTTTGATAATATAACAGGTGAAACAAAATAGCATGAGCCAGGAGGAAAGAGAGGTTTAATATGATCAAGCAGCAGATCGCCCCCAGATATTATCATAGCCGTCGAGATTCTTTTGGTTCTCCATGTACTCAGTTGCACATTCTATGCTACTTGTATAAATCGGCGCTGCAATCATCGACCCCAAGAAGAAAAAAACAGTGAGATAGCATCTAACCACGATTATTGCAGGCTGCTGGTTTAACAAATTTGAATTCTATTTTAGTTACCGAAACACAGCATCTTAAACCATTTTGGACAATCGTTCAACTATCGTTGGACGGCGGCTGTTCAAAAAAAAGAGGCTAACCACTAAGCATCGCTGAAGCGTCAAAAAGCTATTCAGATTTAAGCAGGTCGATTAGTAATTACTGTCAAGCAAGCGGCTTCGTGCCTGAGATAATGCACCAATTCACTGAAAAATCTCAATACGCCGGGCTAAAAAAGGAGTAGAATTCGCATTTAAGCATTCAGAAAGCATCTGCGGACCATATGAAACCATACACCATTTCAGAAATTGCCTTAAGGCTCTACCTGCATGTTCAAAGCAACAGACAATAACGCCGCAACAATTCAGACAATTAGAAATAGTAGAAAATTACCTTTGACTTTTCAAAGACATGTTGCAATAAAAAAGGGCAAGTACATTGTTATTTGTACTATACCCTTTTGTAAGGTTGA
>DASQNW010000222.1:0-4004 GCA_035644775.1 Chitinophagaceae bacterium
AAAAACGAAAAAAATCTTTTAATTCAAGGCTTACCTTCCTCCATTGAAAAACAGTTCAGCAAGCTATCCTTTGCAAAGAATCTGACACCATTACTTAAAAGCAGAAAAATTGACTTTGCATTGGTCTTTGCCGTTAGTGAAAATCAGTAGAATGCCATTCAATTGACTTTGCATTGGTCTTTGCCGTTAGTGAAAATCAGTTGAATGGCATTCTCTCTGAAGTGATGCCGGCGCTTAAAGAAAACTCAAAACTCTGGGTTGCTTTTCCAAAGCTTACTTCTAAGATTGTGACCGATCTTAACCGTGAAAGCAGTTGGAACAAATTATTTGCAGCCGGTTATGAAAGCATAGAGCAGGTATCATTAGATCATGTTTGGAATGCTGCGCAATTTAGAAAGAACGATACGGATTGTGAGCTAGCATTGGAAGAAGTAGAAGTGGAAGTACAGGTAGTAGCAAAAACAAAAAGAGCCCGCCTCCAATAATTCTTTCTTTACTGGAATATGTTTTGCTTTTGATAGTAAAAGTATTCCATGGACTCTGTCGCTGACAGTATAGAGATCAGGCTTTGCAAATTCGGTAAGGGTTTATTTGCAAAAAAAGACATTCCCGCGTTTTCTCTTCTTTGTAATATTTCCGGCAAATCCTTGAACTTTAAAGACACACTTTCTTTGAAGCAAAAGGAAAGTCACGCATTGCAGATCGGAGTCGATCAATACATCTTGTGCCCATCACCATTTTTGTACTCCAACCATTCTTGCGAACCGAATTGCGGGGTCAATCAAAATCTTCAATTCATTACCATTAAAAATATTGTAGCAGGCGAAGAACTCCTGTGGGATTATTCAACGTCAATGCTTGAACGCCATTGGACGATGACATGTTTGTGTAACACGGCTTCTTGCCGAAAGATTGTCACCGATTTTGATCGGATTCCACATCATGTACAACAGCACTATTTGCGTTTGAATGTTGTTCTTCCATTCATACCCGCTCAAATACAACATCGCATTGCAATTTGACTAATTAATTATGTAAATCCTGCGGACTTTTTTCTACAAGTTTCGCTGCTAATTCGGATGAAAGAAAAGTTTCCCAGCAGAAAATTAGGTGGCATGTAAATAGTATCTATAAGCGCATGATAAAGAATATAGAAGATGTTTCATGTGCATTTCTACATGACATTGATTTAGTATGTTTCTCGCACTTGAGATGGAGCTTTGTTTATCAACGCCCTCAGCATTTATTAAGCAGGTTTGCTAAGCATACACGAGTCTTCTTTTTCGAAGAACCAATGTTGCACGATGCACCTGATAAATTAGTGGTTACAAAAGATAGTAAGAACTTGTTTGTCGTCGTCCCTCATCTTCAACGGGATGGTGCTGAATGTACCATAAAGCGCCAGAAAAAGCTTTTAGATTCTATGTTTACATCAATGAAAGTAAAGAAGTTTTTTTCATGGTACTATACACCTATGTCTTTGCCTTTCAGCGAACATCTTACTCCGGAGTTCATCGTGTTTGACTGCATGGATGAATTGTCAGCTTTCAAATTTGCACCTGCTGAATTAAAGAAAAGAGAAAAGCAGTTGTTGGAATCATCAGATGTTGTATTCACAGGCGGACATAGCATTTATGAAGCAAAGAAGGAACAGCATCCAAATATTCACGCTTTTCCAAGTAGCATTGATAAACAGCATTTTGGATTAGCAAGAACAATAAAAAAACAGCCGGAAGATCAGGCTCATATTCCACATCCACGTTTTGGCTTTACAGGAGTTATTGATGAACGTCTTGACATAGACATGGTAGCTCAAGTGGCTGCAGCAAAACCAGATTGGCATTTTGTGATGATTGGGCCTGTAGTGAAGATTGATCCTGAAAGTCTGCCAAAACTTCCCAACATCCACTACCTCGGTGGTAAAGATTATAAGCAGTTACCACACTATATCGCAGGCTGGGACGTAGCCATGATTCCATTTGCAATGAACGAATCAACGAAGTACATAAGTCCTACAAAAACTCCAGAATATCTCGCAGCAGGAAAACCAGTTATTTCAACTCCTATCAAAGATGTTGTCCGCCCGTATGGTGACAATAAACTTGTTCAAGTTGTGAATAATGCTGAAGAATTTATCAAGTGTGGTGAGAAAGAATTAAAAAAGAGAAGTCGTAAAACCTGGCTTTCGAAAGTAGATAATTTCCTCGCCGGAAATTCGTGGGATAGAACATGGAGCCAGATGGTTAGGCACATTGAGAACATAGTAACTACGCAAAGTGCAAGTACCACTACTAAGGTCAAAGAAAAGGCTTATGTGTGACCGTTAGTGATTCTTGCGATCAGTTCAAAAACACGTTGCCGGTAGTTACCACGACTGCTCATACAAACCTGATCATCAAAACAAAGATGTAATGTCGATGGACAATCAGATTTCTAATGGTCATCCGGAGCTATGGGGAGGTATTGAGTGTACTATCAACCGTGTCAAAGACAGGTTTTTTGACCAGTTGAATTATTCACAACACTACAAACGTGAGAGTGACATTGACTTAGTTGCAGATCTTGGAATAAAAAAGATACGCTATCCTGTTCTCTGGGAAAAGCATCAACCTGAGGCAACAACAGACATCAATTGGGAATGGACAGAAAAAAGATTGCAGCTTCTGAACGAAAGAGGTATTGACGTAATTGCCGGATTGCTTCACCACGGTAGTGGTCCGGCTTTTACTCACATGCTAGACGAGCAGTTTCCATTTCTTCTTGCAGACTACGCAAGGAAAGTTGCAGAAAAGTTTCCATGGCTTCAATACTATACTCCTGTTAATGAACCACTAACTACCGCCAGGTTTAGTGGCCTTTATGGTTTGTGGTATCCGCATCATTGTGCAGACAGGAGTTTTCTCAAGATGCTTTTAAATGAGCTGAAAGGGACCGTATTAGCGATGCAGGAAATCAGGAAGGTAAATCCATCGGCACAACTGGTACAAACCGAAGATCTTGGTAAAACATACAGTACAAGAACTCTCCAGTACCAGGCAAAATTTGAAAATGAGCGACGTTGGCTCACTTATGATCTGCTTTCCGGAAAAGTGGATGAAAAACACAAGCTCTGGAACTATTTCAAACGCATGCGCATACCGGAGAAAGACCTATTCTTTTTCCTTGAAAATCCTTCTCCGCCAGATGTTTTTGGATTTAATCATTATGTTACTTCAGAGCGATACATCGATGAACGGGTAGAGCTTTATCCCAGGCACACGCATGGTGGTAACAAACGCCATCGATATGCCGATGTGGAAGTTGTAAGAGTAGACGTGGAAGCAGAAACGGGAGTGGAGGTATTGCTGAAGGAAGCGTGGGAACGGTACCACAAACCCATTGCAGTAACTGAAGTTCACTTGCATTGCCATCGGGAAGAGCAATTAAGGTGGTTTAAATACGTGTGGAACGCATGTCTGAACGTTCAAAAGGCAGGCGTAGATATTAGGGGAGTAACTGCTTGGGCTATGCTCGGTTCTTTCGGGTGGAATACATTGTTGACAAAACCCCGCGGCACTTATGAACCGGGTGTGTTTGATTTGAGGGCCGGGTTTGCCCGTCCAACTGCTCTCTCTAAGTTCATTAAAAAGATTTCTGCCTCTGAAAATCAACACCCGGTGTGTGAAGATCCGGGTTGGTGGCAGAGGAGTACACGAATATTGTATCCGTCATCAGTCATATCCATGGATCAATCCAACAATCGATTTGCAAACACACCTCCCATCCTGATCATCGGTAAACGCGGTACTTTAGGAAGAGCTTTTGCTAAAATATGTCAGGACAGGAGCATTCCATTCATATTGTTGGGCAGAGAAGACTGCGATATTGGGGATAAAGAGCTGCTGCAAAAAGCGATAAGTACATATAAACCGTGGGCAATCATTAACACTGCTGGTTATGTAAGAGTTGATGAGGCGGAAGCAGATGCAGACAGGTGCTTTAGAGAAAATACTGAGGGAGCTGAA
>DASQNW010000223.1:0-9809 GCA_035644775.1 Chitinophagaceae bacterium
CACCACCTGAATTGCCGGAGTATGCTTCTTAAATAAATTTATTTCGTTTACGATCTGCATGCAGAGTTCACGTGTAGGGCAAACCACCAAGGCTTGAGGATACTTCTGCTTCTCATCGATCAACTGTAAAAGCGGGAGGCCAAAAGCTGCTGTTTTTCCTGTTCCCGTTTGCGCCAAACCAATCAAATCTTTAGTTCCGGAAAGCAGAACGGGTATAGCTTGCTCTTGTATGGGCGTGGGCTGTGTATATCCGAGTTCATCTATGGCTTCAAGGAGTTTGCTGTTAAGGCCCAGTTCGGAAAATGTGCTCATGCTAAATTTTGTGCAAAAGTAAGACCACTGCAATTCTCCTCACCTGAAAATTGCATCTGGCGAGGTGTTTATGCGTAATGTTTGTTGATTGTAAATAAAAAAGCCTGCTGTTGTTGCAGCAGGCTATGGAGTACGCTTGCCACCGAAAAACTTTATCAATGTTTCGGTAAGCGACTGAAAATTATCTGGAAGTTCCAGTTCCAGTACCACCCGTGCCAGTACCTGTACCAGTACCGCCAGTGCCAGTTCCACCAGTTCCAGTTCCAGTACCGCCAGTACCTGTACCGCTACCAGTTCCAGTTCCAGTACCTGTGCCAGTTCCGCTACCGCTAGTACCTGTTCCGGTACCTGTGCCAGTGCCAGCTGCTGAAGTGTCTGTCATAGTACCCATACCAGTAGTATCACCGTAAGTACCAGTACCCATTCCAGTTGTAGCTGTATCTGTTGTGGTCATTGTTGTAGAATCTGTAGACGTTGTGCTGTCAGATCCGTTGTTGCAGGCTGTTAATGCACCCGCAACTGCGAAAACTAAAAATAGCTTTTTCATGTGTTGAAGTTGATTGTTAAAAAATGAATATTAAGAGTTAGAGTTCACTTATTTCTTGCTGCCAGAGGTGTCTTTTCTATTGGCGGAATCGCGGCCTTCCAAAGCAGCTTTCTTTTGCTCTGCGGTAGAGTCAATAACATCCTTTTTTTCCTCCGCCATAGAATCAATTTTTTCTTTTTTTGCAGCCGCCATGGAGTCGATCGAATCCGCCGCATCTGCAGTTGAGTCAGCAGCATTATTACATGCAGTTACTGCCACAGCCAGCGAAAACATAATTAAGAGCTTTTTCATCTATTGGTTATTTTTTAAAATGACTGTTTGGTGGTGTCTTTTGGTTTGTCAAATACTTTATCCAAATCATTCTTCAAGTCGTTTGCTCTTGATTTGGTAGAGTCCCAAACTTCCTCAGCTTTATTCCCGATTTTCTGAGTCGTGGAATCAAGCTTATTAACCGTTGAGTCGATCGTTGCTCTCGTTGACCTCGTCTCTTCCATACATCCGAACAGCATGAAAACACAAGTAATCACGAGAATAACAGGTTTCATAGTTAGCGATAGTTATAGTCTTAATACCAGTTAGAAAAGAAGGTAACCCCTATTTTTGAAAAATATTTTTTAACAGGCGAGGTGGGTTACCATTTATAATTTCCTGAATTAAATTCAGAGCTATTGAAAGTTGAAAAGGAGACATTGCTACTAAGAGGGCTGGCCAGGAATGAAAGAAAGGCTATAGAAACCATTTATAAAGACAATTATAACATGGTACAGGCAATGGTGATTAAGAATAACGGGAGCACGGATGATGCCAAAGACATTTTTCAGGAAGCAATGATCGTCTTATTTGAAAAGGCAAAATCAGATTCTTTTGAACTCAACTGCCAGATAAAAACCTTTTTATATTCTGTTAGCAGGAGGCTGTGGCTGAAAAGGCTGATTTATCAGAACCGCTTTTTGATAGTTGAAGAGGGCGACAAGGAAGTAGTGAGTGTGGAGGAAGATATTGAGGAGCATGAGCGTCAGAATGCTGACTTGTCGATGATGGAGAAAGCAATCAATAGCCTGGGAGAACCTTGTAAAAGTCTGCTGGAAGCTTTTTATGTGCACAAAAAAACCATGCAGGAAATTGCCTCCGGTTTTGGATACACCAATGCTGATAATGCTAAGAATCAGAAATATAAATGCCTTATAAGACTAAAAAAACTGTTTTTTTCCCAGCATAAAAGCCACGAATAAAATGGACGACATCAAAATTGTAGAATCGGTAGAACGCTACATCAATGGTCACATGACTCCTGATGAACGTCTGCATTTTGAAAATTTGCGGAAGAGCAACCCCGATATAGACCAAATGGTAGTGGAGCATACATTTTTTCTCCACCAGATGAACCGTTTTGATCAAACGAAAAAATTCAAAGCAGTTCTAAACGATGTGCATATCGACCTTGCAGAAAAAGGAGCCATTCGTTTCCCAAGGCTTAAAGGGAAAGCAAAAGTTCTCTATATCGTCAACAGATACAAAAGAGTCGCCGCTATTGCAGCCTCTATTGCAGGGCTCACCGCCCTTACTTTTAGTGCCTTGATGTGGTCGGTTTCTCCTGTTAAGCCTGCTAAAGAGATTCAGGAGTTGAAGAAAGATATCAGTGCGCTAAAAAATCAGAATAAACAACAGAACAGGGAAATCGATCAGATAAAGAGCGGCATTATTACCCAGCCGGTAGTTTATAAAACAGGTGGCACCGGTTTTCTTATCAGCACAAAGGGTTTACTTGTAACGAATGCCCACGTCGTTCAGAATGCTAACAACATTGCTGTTCAGAACTACACCGGCCAGGATCATAAAGCCACGGTTATTTATGTGGACGTTGAAAGAGATATTGCGGTATTGAAAATAGATGACTCAGGTTTCAAATCACCAGCCTCCATTCCATACACGATTAAAAAAACAGGGGGAGAAATAGCAGAACCGGTATATACACTTGGCTATCCCCGCAACGATATTGTTTACGGCGAAGGCTACCTGTCGGCAATAACCGGCTTTAACGGTGACACCCTTTCCTGCCAAATTGCAATTGCAGCCAACCCAGGCAATAGTGGTGGCCCAATACTCAACCACAATGGGGAAGTGGTGGGTGTGCTAAGTACAAAACAGGTGAGTGCTGAAGGGGTTGTATTTGCGACCAAGTCGAAGTATGTGTTTGACGCTCTTAGTGAATTGGCGAAAGACTCGTCTTTTAGCAGCATCAAGCTTCCGGCAAGCTCCAGCCTAAAAGGCCTTACCCGCATGCAACAAGTGAAAAAAATGGCTGATTACGTGTATATGGTTAAAGTAAATTAATCGAAGAAATTGTTCCTATGATGAAAGAAGCACCCACATCAGCGGGTGCTTTTTTTTACCAATAACATTAAGCATGTGCATGGCTCCATAACTGAGGTGGATAAACACCATCATTCACGAGGGCATTTAGTTTTTCTTTTACCACCGGCGCATCTTCCTTATAAGTAACACCAAACCATTGGGCTGCTGTAGGTATCACTTTCACCACACCATCTCCCTGCCTGATGAATTTATCCACTGAATGTGGGATAAGGAACTCCGATTTAATATTACTAATATTTTCCTGCAAGAAGTGTTTAAACTCTCTTTCCAGGAATGTAAATATCGATGGAGCAAAGCACCAGAAATTCATTGATGCTTTGCAGGAGTCGGGTATTTCGTGTTTGCTGCCGTCTGCCTCTTCGTATACGATCTTGCCGGCTTCTTCATATACCTTCAACCGCTCATTGATCCTTAGAAGATTGTTGTTGTTGTCAACATCGCTCACCCCCCTGCTCACGGAACCGTTTTCAGAAAGAGTGTTACTGAGTTCATATCCAAGCAAGGCAAAGGTTTTATCATCGCACTCCGTTGAAAGAAATTTGCACGCTTTTACGAACGCATCTTTTCCATAAAAATCATCCGCATTGATTACAGCAAATGGCTCTTTAACCACGTCTTTAGCACATAGGATGGCGTGTGAGGTTCCCCAGGGCTTAGTTCTTTCTGCAGGAACAGAGAAATCTCCCAAGTAGGAGTTCAGATCCTGGTAGACATATTCTGTTTCAATTTTTCCCCTAAGCTTCGGCTCAAAGATGTTCTTAAAATCATCTGCAAAATCTTTCCGGATGATAAAAACCACTTTTCCAAATCCTGCCTCGATGGCATCAAAAATGGAATAATCCATTATGGTTTCACCACCAGGTCCGAATTGCTGGATCTGTTTCATACTTCCGTACCGCGATGCCATACCTGCGGCCATGATCAATAAAGTTGGTTTCATACTGTTGTTTTAAATTGGGAAGCAAAACTAAACAAAATCATTTTCTAGCTAACGGTTGTTGATGATAGAAAATCTCAGGCCAAGGTTGGATCACCTTCAGTTCAGCAGTCTGGCCGGTAAAGGAATTATGGCAGACGTGCTGCGCCTCGACCTCCTGCACCCTATAGTATCAGGAAATAAGTGGTTTAAGATGAAGGAATACCTTGAAGACGCAAGGGCAAAAAAACATTCCACCATTCTGAGCTTTGGCGGCGCATACTCCAACCACATCGTAGCATTGGCTGCTGCTGCAAAGGAACAAGGCTTTCGATCAATTGGCATTATACGTGGTGAGGAGCCCGCGACTTTATCGTCAACGCTGTTGATGGCCCGTGAACTCGGTATGCAATTGTATTTCACTACACGTGAGGCGTACCGCCACAAACTTGTGCCTGCAGCGGTGAGCCGGCAACACAGCAACTACTATCTAATTCATGAAGGAGGCTATGGTAACCTGGGTGCAAAAGGAGCGCAGCACATGCTGGACTTCTACGGGTCCGCAACCTACACTCATATACTTACACCTGTAGGCACAGGTACCACCCTCGCAGGGTTGACAGAAGCAGCTGCAGCTCACCAAACTGTGATGGGGATTAGCGTGATGAAGAACAACCCTACACTGGCGAACTCAGTAACTGCATTGCTGCCCGAAGACAAAAGGTCTCAGTTCAAAATTTATCATGAATATCATTGTGGTGGATATGCACGCTACACAAAGGAGTTGATCGATTTTATGAACAAATGGTTTACCATCACTCATATACCTTCTGATTTTGTGTACACCGGAAAGCTATTCCTTGCATTTAATGATTTGCTGGAACAAAATTACTTCACTGCAGGTTCTAAAGTGCTGCTGATTCACAGTGGAGGTTTACAAGGGAATAGCTCGCTGCCGAATGGAACGTTAATTTTTTAGGGTATACGTAAGCGAACTATATATTTGCATGCATCTGAATCGATTGAGAATCTATGCACTATAAAACATCAGTCCTCCTTATCATCTGTGCCTTTTTTTCAGTGGCTGCTTACTCACAAGCATCAGACACACTTCCTAAATTTTCAGCAAAGAATGTAGGGAATAGCAGGATCATCATCGGCTGGACAAACCCGTACGAGCAGGTGAAGCAAATAAGTATTCAAAGAGGTTTTGATAGCATAGGGAATTATAAAACTATCCTGAGTGTAGTAGATCCGGCTGCACAGCAAAATGGCTTTGTTGATACTAAGGCACCAAATGAAAGAATGTTTTATCGGCTATTCATTGTGTTTGCTGGAGGAAATTACATTTTCACGGCAGCGAAAAGAGCCAGAATTGACACAGCACAATATTCAGAAGCAACCCAAAACTCTAAGGATTCACTAGCAGTGTTTAAACAAGAGCCTGTTCTAAAAAGAGCTGACTGGGTTCCTTCTGCTTATGTATACACCAACAAAGATGGTTATGTATTTATTAATCTGCCTGATGCAGATGCCAAAAAATACAACGTTAGGTTTTTTGAAGAGAATGGCAGCCCATTATTCGAAATAAAGGACATCAAAGAGACGGCACTAACGCTTGATAAAGCAAATTTCTATCACTCAGGATGGTACAAGTTTGAATTATACAATGATGAAAAGCTTGTGGAAAGAAACAGGTTTTACCTGGCAAGAGGCTTCTGATCTTCATGTACCGTCACCTGGAACACTTTCTCAAAATTCGTTCTAAGTTTCGCTTTCACTTCTTCCGTATTCACGTCCTGTCCAAGCTCTTGCTTCATCGACGTCACGCTCTTGTTTTTTATACCACATGGAATAATGTACTCGAAGTAACTGAGGTCGGTGTTTACATTCAAGGCGAAACCATGCATAGTTACCCACCTGCTGCACCGAACTCCCATAGCACAGATTTTTCGCTCCCTTCCTTTTACCGCTGTATCTAACCAAACACCGGTTTCACCAGGTGAACGCTCACCATGAATGTCATATTCCGCAAGTGTAAGGATAACCACCTCCTCCAGTTGGCGCAGATATTTGCCTATGTCTTTATAGAATTTTTCAAGATCCAAAATCGGGTATCCTACTACCTGGCCACTACCGTGGAAGGTAACATCTCCACCCCTATTGGTATGTACGAATTGAATTCCCCTTGCTTCACATTCATCCGGATCAATTAAAATATTGCTGATGTTGCCACTCTTGCCTAATGTATATACCGGCGGGTGCTCTACAAACAAAAGATAGTTTGTTGTCTCTGCGTCATCCTCGTTTGCAGCCACGTCAGGCAATTGGAAATTGCTACTGCGAGCTTTTGCCTTAATGTTCTGTTGGAGCAAATTCTCCTGGTAGTTCCATGCAACCCTATAATCCATCTCACCAAGATCACGAAACAAAACGCTCTGCCTTTCCATAAACACCGCAAGTTACTACGTTTAGCGTTGCTAATTTTGGTGGATGATTAACGACGATGCAACGGAAAGCTCGAGCCCGCCAGATTTGAATGATGATCTTTACCAACGATTTTCTTTTGCTGCTGACAAAGGGCAAGAACCTTACCGCATAGACAAGTTTTTGATGAACCGTATTGAAGGCGCTACCCGAAATAAATTGCAGCAGGCAATAAACATGGGGCTTGTTCAGGTGAACAACAAAGAGGTAAAGCAAAATTATAAAGTGAAGGCGTTCGACCAGATTGTTGTGTACTCCGATCTGTCGCCGGAAAGCACTGATATCGTACCGGAAAAGATGGATCTTAATATTGTGCATGAAGACGCTGAGCTGATGGTGATAAACAAACCAGCGGGTATGGTGGTGCATCCTGGGAGCGGAAATTACAGCGGCACATTGTTGAACGGTGTGGCTTATTATCTGCAGCAAGCAAACCCTTCCTTAAGTGAAGAGATGTTGCCACGTTTTGGATTAGTACACAGAATTGACAAGAACACTAGTGGTTTGCTTGTCCTGGCCAAGACCGATCGTGCCATGAGCCATTTGGCAAAGCAATTTTTTGACCATACCGTCAAGAGAAAATACCTGGCGTTGGTGTGGGGAGATCTGGAACATGAATCAGGGACTGTAAGAGCTCACGTAGGCAGAAATTTGCGATTCAGAAAGTTATTCGAAGCCTATCCTGATGGTGACCATGGAAAAGATGCTATCACTCATTACAGCGTTGTAGAACGATTTAACTATGTAACGCTTGTGGAATGTGTTCTTGAAACAGGAAGAACACACCAAATTCGTGTTCACATGAAGCACCTGGGCCACCCTCTATTTAACGACGATTTTTACGGTGGTGATAAAATTGTAAAAGGAACTGTGTACAGCAAGTATAAACAATTTGTTGAGAATTGCTTCGCCATCTGCAGCAGGCAGGCACTACATGCAAAAACACTGGGTTTTCAGCATCCGATTTCAGGAGAAGAAATGCATTTTGATTCCGAGCTTCCTACAGACATGCAGCACGTAATAGAGAAGTGGAGGAATTATACAAAGGTGTCTTGACTGCAGAAGCATTGTTGGTTTTATCGGCTTAACTGAAAATCAGATAGGGTTGCGGTAAATACACCTCTTTCCCGCTTTTTAAAGGCAACATCCCAGTTTCCCTTATATCGAATAATTTGCGGCACAAGCAGGCTTGCTATTTTCGTCATCTGCACTTCCATATGCACATCAAAATCGTACACAGCTGCATTATAGCTAAGATCATAGCTACGAAACACAATCTCCATCGACTTTGTATTGAACCATGTAGTAATGTTATCAAATACAATTTTATCTTTTTCAGCACTTCTTAAATCTTCTTTAGTCTTTATTATAAACACATAACACGATTGTCCATTCCAATCGTCCATATCAATTGTATAATGGTAAAACCTGGCCACATCATCATCAAACACATCCAGCTTATTGCCTATGAAAGGAATGCCTGGTATCTTTTTCCCGGGGTTGAAAAAGAGCATTTTTAGTTGCTCTTTATGTTTTTCCAGTCCGGATTTATTTCGGGCCGACCGATGTGTTCCTGAGACGATGTTCGTTTCACCGCAAACTTTTCCATTAGTAAAAAACAACGAAGCATAAAGTTCAGCAGTGTAGTAGTTAAACTCTTTGTCTTTTTCATAGATGTTGCCGGCATACTTCTCATCCAAAACATCCATTGTTCTACAGCCGTTATTACGTATCTGTCTTGTCTTGCTTTGCAAAGAAGCGACTACCCTCCCTTTTTTGTCCAACATCCTGATGTCGTTCATCGAAGTAAAGCCTATCACTCTCAGGTTTTTGAAGGCTTTATAAAACGTGGTATCGTTTTTTACACGAGCCAAAAAAGAAGAAACGTTCAGGTCGGAACGAATGACCACTTCGGTCAGGTTTACCATCCTTCGAATTGCTTCAACATCAGCTGAATCATTCTGGCTATAGCTCAAATGACCTGCAAGAAGAGAGAGCATTATTGAGAGCAGCCTTTTCATTTCTTCTGAAAAAGCATCTTGTAATCCACCTTAATTTCTCCTCTGGAAATATCATCCAGCTTTCGTTTAAGAAGCTTACGTTTAAGCGGTGATATATGATCGATGAAAAGCTTTCCATCAATGTGATCATACTCGTGCAAAATAATTCTGCCGGTGATGCCATCAAAGGTTCGGCGGTGCGTGTTAAACTGTTCGTCCTGGTATTCTAATGTAACTTCTTCGGCCCTGTAAATGTCTTCCCTGATTTTTGGAATACTAAGGCATCCTTCATTGTATGCCCAGTCAGCACCTATTTCTTCAACTAAATGTGCGTTTATGAAAACCTGCTTTATGCCTGGCGCGTCGGGGTACACCTCGTCACTCTTGCCTTCACCCTCCATATTCGAAAATATCTGTGCACTATCAACAATAAACAATCGAATGTCCCTGTTTACCTGAGGAGCTGCAAGTCCAACTCCACTGCTGGCGTACATAGTCTCCCACATGTTTTCTATAAGCTTGTCCAGGTCGGGGAATGTGTTATCAATATCACGAGCCACTTTCCGCAATATCGGGTGACCATAGGCAACAATGGGAAGAATCATTCGGTGTAGATTACGTACAATAATTTCGTCGCAATTTACAACAATGAGAGAGCCCGTGAACTCCAATAGAACTAAAATCTGTTAAGATACTCTTGTAGCATAATCGTGGCAGCAATTTCGTCAATCATGGCCTTATTCTGCCGTTGCTTTTTCTTAAGTCCCATCTGTAGCATTGCCTGTGAAGCAAGTTTTGATGTATATCGTTCATCAACTTCTTTTACCGGCACGGAAGGGAGTTCCTTATTTAACCGTTGGACAAAGCTCTTTACGAGAGGTGTTGCGTGAGTAGCAGAGTCATCCCAGTTCACCGGCATACCTATAATGATCAATTCTACCTCTTCTGAGGAACAGTATTCTTTCAAAAAAGCCATTAACTTGTTTGTTTCTACAGTCTTTAGGCCGGTTGCAATGATCTTGAGTGGGTCAGTTACAGCAATCCCTGTTCGCTTTCCTCCAAAATCAATAGACAATATTCGGCCCATGAAATACATTTTGTGTGTAGACAACCATTAAAAATCTATTTCGCTCATAAAAAGATCAGCAATCACCAAGGCAGCGAAAACAAC
>DASQNW010000224.1:0-14985 GCA_035644775.1 Chitinophagaceae bacterium
GAGGTATCCTGAGATTACTCTTTCTGAACTTGCGTTGAATGGCTGCGAAGTCCTGTTCCTTTCATCGGAGCCATATCCGTTCAGGCAAAAACATGTAGAGGAGCTGCAGGCATGCTTACCAAAAACAAAAGTGCTTTTGGTGGATGGAGAAATGTTTAGCTGGTACGGTTCAAAACTGTTGCAGGCGCCTGGATACTTTACCGCTTTGCGTCAGCGTGCTTTTGCTTCGTGATGACGGCATGCATTGATCGACACAAATATGAAACTACTTATCTTCGCCCCCTGATTAAAAAACCTGTTTACCCACTTTAAACAATTTCTGAGATGAACAGATACAAGCCCGGCGTCTTATTTGGTGAAGAGCTCGAAGCTTTATACGATGACGCAAAAGACCGTGGCTTTGCGCTTCCTGCTGTTAATTGTACCGGCACAAACTCCATCAATGCTACGCTTGAGGCAGCTGCCAAAGTTAACTCCCCTGTTATCATTCAGTTTTCAAATGGCGGGGCGCAGTTTATTGCAGGCAAAGGAATGCCGAACGATAATCTGCAGGCAAATATTTCCGGTGCCATCTCCGGTGCACTACACATACATAATGTGGCGAAATATTATGGAGTTTCTGTGGTGTTGCATACAGACCACGCTTCAAAAAAATGGTTGCCCTGGATCAGCGCTTTGATAGATGCTGGTGAGCAATACAAAAACGAAAAAGGACAACCCCTTTTCAGCTCGCATATGCTAGATTTGTCTGAAGAAGCCATTGAGGAAAATATTGAGACCTCAGTTGAATTTTATAAGCGGATGGCGCCGCTCGGTATGAGCATTGAAATTGAACTTGGTGTAACCGGTGGTGAAGAAGACGGTGTTGACAATAGCGGTGTAGAGAACGATAAATTGTATACACAGCCAGAACACGTTGCTTTTGCTTACGAAGAACTGAAAAAAGTAGGAAAACTGTTTACTGTAGCGGCAGCCTTTGGCAACGTGCATGGGGTTTACAGCCCAGGGAATGTGGAGCTTCGTCCGGTGATTCTAAAGAACAGCCAGGATTATATACAGCAAAAATTCAGCACAGCAGAAAAGCCAGTGTATTTTGTATTCCACGGTGGTAGTGGCTCGCCACAACATCAAATACGTGAAGCTATTGGATATGGTGCTATCAAGATGAATATTGATACAGATTTACAATGGGCCTTCTGGGAAGGCGTTCTGCAGAACTATAAAAAAAGTGAACATTATCTGCAGGCACAGCTAGGAAACCCTGAAGGCGAAACCAAGCCGAACAAAAAATATTATGATCCAAGAGCATGGTTGCGTAAAGGTGAAGAAACTTTTGTAAAGCGGCTTGAAGTTGCTTTCGAAGATCTTAACTGCATTAACAGAAATGCTTAACCGTTTAAATTATTTGATGCAAAGCTGCTCCCTTGAGCAGCTTTCTTTTTGAAGGGGAGGCTTCAAGCAGCCACTGCTCATGTAAATTGACAAAGAAATATAGTACGTCGGCCGGGTCAGTATACCACCTCGTACACTTAGTACAGGCAAATGTCAATCCTTCTAACACAGCTTCGACAAAACTGCTGGAGCGAAATGGGTTTAAGAGAGAAGCTTATTTTTGGGGCCAACTTTTTCTTCGATGGAAAGTATATTGACACCTGCATTTATTCGCTATTAGCGCAAGAATGGAAAAATGATCTGACTATTTTTTTCGCTTTGTACGTGCAAATTCTTTTGCCAGCTGGTTCATCTGCTCGTTCGAGATATCTGCAGAAGCAATTACCACCCGATAATTGAAGGTCACGGACTGTTTTTGTTGTAGTGCAAAGTTTAGCTCTTCTCTACCATTGCTGAAAACCTTTCGTCCGAGTGGGTTTGCAGCAAATAAACCGTAGCCTCTCGCGTGCCAGTAGGTTGGATATCCAAGATTCCCCGGATGATCGATAATGCCAATGGTTATGTGTTTACCTTTTTTCTTCCCTTTGAGTGTTGTCCACTCGCCCTTGCTACTCCACACTGAATCACCTTGTAAACCGTTGCTCGCGATGTAACGGCCACTTACACCAGTGTTATCAACCTTTGGCACCTTCGTTTCATTGCCGTGAGCGTCAACAAACACGTCGGCCTGCTGTGAAGGTTGCTCCAACTCTCTTGCCACTCTTATTGCAAAAAAACCGTCTTTGACATCTTTGAATTTTACTTCTACTTCATTCGCCGTCAAGGTGGTTTGGCGGTCGATGAAAAACTTGTTGCTACTTACAATAAATTCGTAAGTGGTTATTTCCGAAAGCAAATTCACTCCGTCAGGGCTAATCCATCCCGCCGTTGCAGTTAACATTGCTTTGTTTCCGGACGTCTTTTTATTTGTTATTTCATTATGTTTAATGGTGCCGTACAGGTGCCTTTTATCAAGCGGAATAGCAGTAGAATTATTCCAGAAATCCAGTCCATTTACTGATTCATAATTCATCCAAATACCGGTGTGATGGGGATGGTCTACACGCTCACCCGGTAGAGGTGTTATAGGATAACCTCTGGTGACTGCAATTCCATCGATCGTATTTACCGGAAATAAAAATGGCTTTCTGACTGAGTCGTAGTAACAATAAGAGGTTAGCAGTTTGCCGTTGTACAACACATCTACCTGCTGTGCATTTCTTTTATCAACTAATGCAAATCCTGAACTCTTTGTCTGTGCATCACAATAGCCAAAGGAGATTGCAGCTAATGCTACAGCAATAAAGTACTTCATTGAAAACGCTTTAATATTTGAACACCTTACCGCCAGCTAGTACCTGCTTTGATCTTTCATCGAAGGTTGCCTTTTGTCCGGTTCTTACGGCTGCATTCGTCATAATCGTTGCAACAGAATGGCTATAGCCTGCATCCACCGGTGCATTGGGTTGTTGTCGGCTGCGGACGCATTCCATCCAATTGCGCATGTGGGCACTAGTGAGCGGATCACTGCCTGTATTGGCGGAGGCTACCACCTTTACTTCTTCTTTCACTAGGTCCATCTCGGGCAATAGGTTTGGCTTCATGTTCATTGCTGATGCATGGCCTTTTTCAAGTCCGCCGCGGGGTGAAACTTTGTTGGTAATCAAATTCATCTCACCGCCATTCGAGAAATAGAGCTCGGCTGGCTTTTCTTCTCCATTGTGCATCCTGGAAGTGAAGATCACCTGGAAACCTGGTGTTGCTTTGCTGGTCGAACCGTAGTCAAAAACTGCTGTTGTTGTATCCCAGTTTCTCCTGCCATCTTTCCACATGTATATGCCACCATTAGCTACTACGCTCCTTGGGTGCTGTAAACCAGAAAACCAGTGAACAGTATCTATCTGGTGCGACATCCACTGCCCAGGCATGCCCGATGAATAGGGCCAAAATAGACGAAACTCTAAATATTTTCTAGGATCCCACGGCTCGTAAGGACGATTCATTAAGAATCGTTTCCAGTCAGTGTCCTCCTGTTTTATTTTTTCAACAAGAGCGGCCCTGCGCCACCGGCCGGGCTGGTTCACGTTCCAGCTTAATTCCACCATAGTGATAGGGCCAAATTTTCCACTTCGCACAAAATCTGCAGCTGCCTTATAGTTGCTGCCGCTTCGGCGCTGCGAGCCGATCTGAACAATCTTGTTTGCCGCTCTTACTGCAGCAAGAGCAGCGTTTGCATCGTCCATGGTTTCGGCAAATGGCTTCTCTGTATACGCATCACAACCGGCTTTCACCGCCTCAATTGTGTGTAGTGCGTGCTGGAAATCTGCAGTGCTGATAATCACCGCATCCACGGATTTGCTGTTGTACAAGGCGTCGTTGTTGACAAAAGCTTTCACGTCGTTCCCCAGCTTTTGTTTTAAATAGTCCCGCCCTTCTTCGCGACGCATTTTCCAGATATCCGAAATAGCTGTGATCTCAAAGTTCAGCTCTTTGCTGTGGTTCATAAATGAAGGCAGAAGAGAGCCCCTGAATCGATCTGAAAACCCTACAACTGCCACTTGCACCCGGTCATTAGATCCTAAAATGCGGGCGTAGGACTTAGCACTTAAGCCTAATGTGCCTATGTATACACCTGCCGCCGCCGTGGACGACTGCTTGATAAAATTTCTACGTGAGACAGACATACAAAAAGTTTACAGTGTGATGTGCAATTCGTTTCAACAGATGGACTACCTGCAGTCACAGGAAGAAAGCCATTCGCCTTCTTTAAGCTCTTTAATTTTTATACTCCTAAAAGAAACGGCATCGCCATGATCTTGCAACAAAATGCGGCCCATGGGAGCCATTCCAAAGCCTTCCCATTTTTCGTACTTGCTTCTGGCTACCAATGCATGATATATAGGCGACCCGCGCTGGTACTCTACCACTTTCCACCCATTCAGCCAGTGTTCTACCTTGTTGTTTGGATGAACCACTATCATGCCCCTGTTCCATTCACCAATAGGCCTCCTGGCTCTTGATTCTTTTATGGCTGGTATAAGGTCGTACAATGATGATAACGTGCGATTACCCGCAGCTCCAAGCTTCGCATCAGGATGTTTGTTGTCGTCAAGAATCTGGAACTCCAACCCGATAGCCGATCCTGCATTGTTTTCCTTTTCCGACACAAAGTACTTGACACCACTGTTAGCTCCTTCTGTCAGCTTGAAGTCGAACTGCAATACAAAAGCGCTGAATTGATCTTCAGTAACGATATCTCCTCCGTTGGTCGACTCCGCTCCGCCTGAGGGTAACACAGAAAGCACGCCATCGGCAATCTTCCAGCCTTTTGAAGGAAAGTGGTCCTTATATGCACCTCGCCAGCCGTTGTTAGTTTTTCCATCCCACAACAACTTTACTCCATTGCTCCTTTCCTGCTCGGAAAGATGATTGGGCAGTAGGTTTACCACGAACACGTTATCAGGAGGAGAAGGTTTTAGATTTTGTGTTTGAATCCGAATGTTACGCCAGCGGATTTGTCGCCCTTCCTCCTCCTTCTTTCCGATAGAATGCACTTGCAGCGCTATGAACCCTTGAGTGGTTAAATCATCTACCAAAAAAGCTGCTGCCTTACCGTTTACAAAGGTGCGTATATTGTTTCCTATGCATTCGATGCGGCATTTGTTCCACTGATCTTTTTTGAATGCAGTTTTTGCAGAAGGATTTAGATCTAACGGGTACAGCCAGTCTCGCCTTGCCTCGTCGTAAACTCCACCGGTCCAGCCGCGGCTAGATGGATCTATTTCAAATTGATAGCCATGAACTCGGCCATCTTTGTAATCAGGTTTGCTTTGGCTACGAAACTGAATTCCGGAATTCATACGCGAATCCACTTTAAACTCCAACTCAAGGATGAAATCACCGTAGTCTTTTTCTGTAGCAAGAAATGAGTTCGGTTCGTTGAACACGGTCGTTCCCACGATCTCACCATTTTGGATCGTGTACTTAGCCTTTCCATTAAGCTGTTTCCAACCGGTAAAATCTTTACCATTGAAAGGTGAGTGCCAGCCAGTATTCTGTCCAAAGGATATGATACAAATGCAGAGAGATAATGATAGAAGAACTTGTTTTGTCATATGGCGTTGTCTAATGTTCTTGTTTGATTTGCTAAATTAAGAAGAGCGCTCCAAAGGCGGTGATAATCTGTAGTCAACTCATTTACCCAGCAACAACCTCCTGTGTCATTAGAATATACCTAAGAAGGGCTCAGATTTTTCACTTATAAACATCAACAAATCAACTGTTTGCAAACAAATTTTACAAACAGCTACAATTTGGAACGGTTTTGGAAAAAGGAGTGTAAAATGTGATGTTATGTTTCCGATGTGGTTTTTTATAACGCTTGTAGTGCTTATCTGCTACCTATTATTTATAACCCGAACGAATGAAGACAGTCTTGTTCTGATGAGTAAAAACCAGATGAAGAAGTTACAATATTGGTTAAGAGCAAGAGCCAGATAACATGATCGGCTATCTGCATTTAAACAAGTACAAAAGTGGTTTGCTTACCACTTTTTTTGTGGAATAAAAAATGCCGGCTATATTCCGGCATTGTCATTACTTTATCAATCAGCCCTTCGGCCTCCACCTCGTGTTAGAGCAACAAGCAATAAAATAAACACTGCTGCGCCTACAACCCACACCCAGGGAGATGCATACCAAGCACTATCCTGATTGGTATTAATGTTTACATCCAGGCTGCCTCCGCCACCTGTACCTTCCTGAGCAAATGTTAGGGCACTGATAAAAGCGGCAAGAACTGTAAAAAATGCCTTTTTCATAATTAAGAGTTTGCTTTAGTGCTTAAAAAAATGTGCCAGCTGACAGATCTACTCATAGTCTCGAGCCAAACAACAAGCTCCCGATACGTACCATTGTACTACCCTCTTCGATAGCAATTTTGTAATCATTGCTCATGCCCATCGATAAAACAGTCATCTTGATGTTTGAACCTTCGTGTGGAGTATATGCGTCAAAAACAGATTTCAAATAACTGAACTCCTTTCTAATTTGGTCCGCATCTTCAGTAAATGAAGCCATGCCCATAAGACCGGATACCTGTATATGCGCAAAGGTGGGTAAGTGAGGATCACTTAAAAGCTGCTCGAGTTCCTCTTTACTGAAACCGAATTTGGTTTCCTCCCGTCCTATATGCATCTGCAATAGTACTTGTATGGTGCGGTTTGATTTTTCTGCTTGTTTATTTATTTCCTTCAAAAGCTTAACACTATCTACTCCATGAATCAGCGAAACAAATGGTGCAATGAATTTTACCTTATTTGTTTGCAGGTGTCCGATGAAGTGCCAATGTATGTCAGCCGGCAGTTGCGAGTATTTTTCGGTGAGTTCCTGCACGTAATTCTCTCCAAAGTGCCGTTGCCCGAAATCATATAATTGTTGCAGCTCCTGAACGGGCTTGGTTTTGCTCACAGCAACCAATGTAACTTTACTTTGGTTTAATTGTTGGATAAGGGCTTCATATGTAGCTTTGCTAACAGACATAAGTTAAATTGGCCATTTACAAATTTAAACGGATTCTACAGAGGTATTACAGATATGGTTTTCAGATTGCTTTGCCTGTCGATCGCTTCTTTTCACTTTTCATCTTGTGCCATTACAACAGTGTACGTTTCACCAAATAATTTCAAGAACTTACCGACCACAGTGTTTCTATCAAATGGTGACTCCGCATCAGGGAGTTTAAGCTTGAATAATGAAGTGCTTTTTAATAAAAAAATCAAGTTTGTATCGGATAACCGAAACGCCATGGAGAAGCACCACCTGCTGGATATCAGCTCGTATAAAAAAGGCGACGATACATACGAGTTAAAACACGTGATGCATGGAAAGAGAGTGTCTCCAGCACATTACTTTATGAAAAGGTTGACAGCGCCGGATTCACGAATACACTTGTATGAACACATTCAAAAGAAATACGAACACCGTTCCTCCAGGAGAGTCACATACCACCCGGTATACTATATAGAAACCAGCAAAGGTCGCCGCAACACTGTTTTCGAAATTAAAGGTCACCAGCTGTCGCCTAACTTTCATCTGAAGATGAGCGAACTGGTAAGTGATTGTGCTTCGCTAAAATCAAAAATCCAGGGAAGAGAAGAAGGATATCATTACCAGGTATCGAACACCACCGAAAAGCAACGGGCTGATATACTGCTGCGCATTATCAAAGAATACAATAGTTGCAAATAAACCTTACTCCTTTAGAATAGATCGGCTGATCACAATACGTTGCACTTCGCTAGTTCCTTCATATATCTGCGTAATCTTCGCATCACGCATTAGTCGCTCCACGTGGTATTCTTTAACGTAGCCGTATCCCCCATGAATCTGCACTGCTTCAGTTGTTGTCCACATTGCAGTTTCGGAGGCAAAGACTTTCGCCATCGAAGAACTTAGGGTGTAATCGGTATTCTGATCTTTATCCCAGGCCGCTTTCATGCAAAGCATCCTTGCTGCCTCTATTCGGGTGGCCATGTCGGCAAGTTTGAAAGAAATGGATTGATGATTGATGATTTCTTTGCCGAAAGCTTTTCTTGTTTTTGCGTATTGAAGCGATAGCTCATATGCGCCGCTTGCAATACCCAACGCCTGAGATGCTATTCCAATTCTACCACCGGCAAGTGTTCTCATTGCGAACCTGAAACCAAACCCGTCTTCACCGATCCTGTTTTCTTTCGGAACTTTCACGTCGTTGAAGAGAATGGTATGAGTGTCAGATGCACGTATGCCAAGCTTATTTTCTTTTCCGCTGACTACTACGCCAGGCCATGTTTTTTCAACGATCAATGCATTGATGCCATGTGAACCCTTGCTCACATCTGTTTGCGCTATCACCAGGTAAACAGAAGCTGTTCCGCCATTGGTGATCCAGTTTTTTGTACCATTCAACAAATAGTGATCGCCCTTGTCTTCAGCAATGGTGCGTTGTGACGTAGCATCACTGCCAGCTTCTGGCTCACTTAATAAAAAAGCTCCGGTATACAATTCGTTATCCTTCTTGCCCTGGGCTAATGGTGTCAGGTATTTTTGTTTCTGCTCCTCGGAGCCATAGGCTTCCAAACCCCAGCAGACAAGGCTATTATTTACACTCATACACACGCTCACGCTCGCATCAATCTTGCTGATTTCTTCCATAGCCAACACGTAGCTAATGGTGTCCAGTCCGCTTCCGCCATATTCCGTCGACACCATCATACCAAGAAAACCCAGTTCTGCGAGTTTGAGAATCTGCTCTTTTGGAAACTGCATTTTTTCATCCCGATCAATTACTCCTGGCAAACAGTCATTACGTACAAAATCACGAGCAGCTTGCTGAATCATCAGCTGCTCTTCATTCAATTGAAAATACATAAGCAAGCATTTATAAACGATAAATATAGGCGATGACACTGAATTAGCTTTTGCAGTTATAATCTGGAACACGAAGTCAGCGACGGACCACCATGCCCACTTTTCTGGAGAGTTCAATTTCCATTTGTTTGAGGTGTTGATGCGTTAACATTAGCTCCATTTGTTTTGCAGGTTCTGCTCCCTGAAAGTCTGTCTGGTTCTCGAGAAGTAAGCGCTTCACTTTTCGGAGTTTCAGGTAATTGATTGCCGAGGTGACTTCTTCTTTCGTAGTATCTGTCTCCAGCTTTAAATAACCAGCAAGTTCCTCTTTATGTTCGGGGTTGATGGTTTTGAAGAAATCTTTTGCAGATTTTTGAAAAAGTTGTGCCTGGTACCCGTGAGCCTGGTTGATCTGCTTCCACCTCAAACTTTCCTCATAAGGAAATTGCAGCAACGATACGGCAAGCGTACTTAAGCTCTGATCTTCATTATAAACGAAAAGGTTTTTTTCAACCGAAATGTTGTTGTTCAGGTACTCACGACATAAGCCGATTAGTTTCAAAACTTCCTTGTTGTCAATAAGGTCTTCATCCGGAAGTTCAGAAATCACATAAGCAGCAATGGTTTGGTTGTCGTTCCATTGTTTGTTCCCGTGCTCCAGTAAAACCTTAGCGATCTCCTTCTCCTGCAGATCATCTTTAAACAATAAGCTAAACGTATAATCATCGAAGTTGTTCTCTGCCGCTTTTTTAGCGTTCTCCTCATGTACTTTCGCCTCTTCAAAAGGAAGTTTCTTTTCCTGAATGGAAATTTTATTCCGAATGAATTTGTTTACCAGGTTCGTGAATCCGCTCTCGTCTACATTCAGCATCTGAGCCGATTGCCGTATGTAGTCTTGTTGCTTTGAAAAATTTTCCGCCTTATCAATCTTAGAAATGGTTTCTGCAACCTGGTTTACAGCTTCAGTTTTTTTGTTAGAATCATTTCCAGCTTCCTTCAGAGCCGTTTCTATCTGGAAGAGAATGAAATCTTTTTTGTTGTGGAGAATGAAGTTCCGGAATTCATTTGCACCGATTTTTTTTACGTAGCTATCCGGATCTTCCTTGTCAGGAATAAGCACCAGCTTTACATTAAGGCCTTCTTCAAGAGCCATATCCAGGCCACGTAGTGCGGCCTTGATGCCTGCTGCATCACCATCATAAACAATAGTAAGGTTATTCGAATATTTTTTTATCAACCGAAGCTGATCCTGAGTGAGAGAAGTTCCTCCGCTTGCAACTACGTTCTCTATCCCTGCCTGGTGTAAAGAGATTACGTCGGTATAACCTTCAACCAGCAGGCATTCGTTCGCTTTGTCAATTGCATGGCGTGCAAAGTAGGTACCATACAGAATTTTGCTTTTTACATATAGCTCATTTTCCGGCGTGTTGATGTACTTCGGAGCTTTGTCATTGGTTCTAATCAACCGGGCACCAAACCCTACGATCTTACCACTATTGTTATGAACAGGGAAAATGATCCGGTCGCGATAGTTGTCGACCAGTTCGTCATTTCTTTGTACTGCAAGACCAGCTTTCTGTACCAGATCGGAGTTGTACCGGGCCGCGGCTGCAGCTTTTACAAATGTGTTCTTGCCAGCCGGTGCATAACCAAGAAAAAACTTTTTTGCAATTTCATCTGTAAAGCCTCTTTCCTGCAAATACGACAAACCTACACTTCTGCCCTCCTCTGTTTCGAATAGTTGCTCTGAATAGAACTTTTGTGCAAACTGGTTGATAATAAACAGGCTCTCTGCAGTTTGTTGCTGAAGCTTCTGTTCTGATGAAACTTCAGTCTCCTCTACTTCAATATGGTATCTGCCGGCCAGCCATTTAAGCGCCTCCACATACGAAAGTTTCTCATGCTCCATGATAAAAGAAATGGAGTTTCCGCTTTTTCCGCAGCCAAAACATTTAAAAATTTCTTTCGACGGCGATACAGTAAATGACGGAGTTTTTTCGTTGTGAAAAGGACAAAGCCCAAGGTAGTTAGCGCCCCTCTTTTTAAGCTTCACGAAATTGCTTACCACATCAAAAACATCAATGCGGTTCAATATCTCTTGTACAGTAGATTGCTTAATCACGCGGCGTCAAATATAGTGTAGAAGGCAGTGGAAGCAAGTAAATAGAAGAAAGAGGAGGCAGCAAATAGTTAAGGTTCCCGGAACTTGAACAGAAGCTTGCTAGCTAAAGATTAGTAATAAAATTTACGGTATTTGCCTGAAAGAAAAATAAGTTTTTTGAGCTCAAAGAATATTAAATTTAATGTAGTCATCCTTCACCCATGGAACTTGAAGTGGAAACCAATTTTTAAACCTAAAAAATCTTCATCCCATGGTTCTTACAGACATCTCACAGCTCTCGGCCGAATGCAGCGAATGGCGCCAGATCTTACGAAACTACCGCGAAGAATTTAACGACTGCAGGAAGGCCCTACAAGAAACATGCAAGAAAGACCTAACGAAAAATCAACTCCAGGAAGTAGAACACTTCGACAATCAGTTTCACATTCAGCTGATTAACATTCACGATCTGAAGCAATCCATCAAAAGTCATTCAAGGAAAATAGAATCGGAAAGCACCGAAGGTGGCACACCAACGGAGGCTACGTTCGCTTATCATGAAGACTTGCTCGACCAGTTCCTTTTACTTGAAAATACACTACAGGAACTACGGGACGACTTCCGGAATTTTGTCAACGCAACCAGCTGTTGATCATCTAAGATTTAAGTTCATACCATACAATAGTTTGTATGGAGGGGAAACTTATTGCCCTAACAAAAACAACGATCATGGCCGAATTCGATACTTCCCACGTAAAAAATATTGTTTTGCTGGGCCACGCCGGCTGCGGCAAAACTACTTTAGCGGAATGCATGCTTTATGAAGCAGGAATCATAAACCGCAGAGGCACCATTCAACAACAAAATACCGTCGGTGATTACCATCCGCTCGAGCAGGAAAGAGGTAATTCTATTTTCTCTAAATTGATGCACACAAAATGGCGGGGATACAAAATCAATATACTCGACACTCCCGGCTTTGATGATTTTGTAGGTGAAGTGCTCTCCGCACTTCGGGTTGCAGACACCGGCGTATTGGTTTTAAACGCCACTATGGGTGTAGAAGTGGGTGCCGATATCATCTGGGAATACACTGAAAAATTTCGAACCCCGATGATCTTCGCCGTTAATAAACTGGATGATGATCAGGCAGACTTTGATAGAACCGTACTGCAGGCGAAGGAACATTTTGGCAGCCGGATAACTGTAGTACAATACCCGGTTCAGCAAGGGGCTGGCTTCCACGAAATAGTGGATGTGCTGCGGATGGTCATGTATAAATTCAAAGACACTGGGGGTAAGCCTGAAAAGTTGCCGATCCCTGATGAGGAAAAACAAAGAGCGGAAGAACTGCACCGCGAGTTGGTAGAAGCTATTGCGAGCAATGACGAAGGCCTGATGGAGAAATACTTCGACAAGGGAGAGCTTGACGAAGACGAACTGAAAGAGGGTTTGAAGAAAGCCATGATCAACCACGACCTGTTTCCACTTTTTTGCCTTTCGGCAGAACGCAATATGGGAAGTGGCAGACTAATGGGCTTCATCGACAATGTTTGTCCAAGTGCTAACGAAATGCAGCCGCAAAAAACACTTTCAAATGAAGAACTTAGCTGCGATGCAGGGGGACCTCCATGCATGTTTATATATAAGACGATTTCTGAACCGCATGTTGGAGACCTGTCGTTCTTTAAGGTTTATTCCGGAACAATTAAGTCTGGTATGGAACTCGTGAATGAGTCGAATGGCGTGACAGAAAAAATCAACCAGCTTTTTTTAATTGAGGGCAACAAGAGAATGCCAGTTAACGAGCTTGTTGCAGGCGATATAGGTGCTACTCTCAAGCTGCGCAACACGCACGTTAATAATACGCTTCATGCAAAGGGCAAGAATTATGAACTGGCGCCGATTCAATTTCCTTCTCAGAACATGACCGTGTGCATAGAGCCGGTAAATAAAGGCGAAGAAGAAAGACTCTCTCAGGCCTTACACCAATTAAGAGAGGAGGACCCGACCTTAATCATTGAAGTGTCGCAAGAGTTGAAGCAAATCCTTGTTCATTGCCAGGGAGACATGCACCTGGCGGTTGCTAAATGGAAGATTGAAAACGTCTTTAAAGTGCCTGTGAAATTCGGTAAGCCGAAAATTGCATATCGCGAAACCATTCGGAGGATGGCAGAATCAAATTACCGCCATAAAAAACAATCGGGTGGTGCCGGTCAGTTTGGTGAAGTGTTCATGCGCATCGAACCATATTATGAAGGGATGCCAGAACCTGCCGGACTAAGTGTTAGAGGTCGAGAGGTTTGTGATTTGGAATGGGGCGGAAAACTTGTGTTTTATAACTGTATTGTGGGCGGTGCAATAGACACCAGATTTCTTCCGTCGATACTTAAGGGAGTAATGGAAAAAATGCATGAAGGTCCGCTTACGGGTTCCTATGTTCGCGATGTGCGGGTCTGCATCTATGACGGTAAAATGCATGCCGTAGATTCAAACGATATCTCCTTCAAAATAGCGGGGATAATGGCATTCAAGCAAGCGTTTCAACAAGCTGACCCGCAGCTTCTTGAACCGGTTCATCATGTAGAAGTGCTCTGCCCCGAGGACCTCACCGGGGCAGTGATGGGCGATTTGCAGGGCCGCCGTGGTGTAGTGGAAGGAATGGACACGGAAGGTAATTTTCAAAAAATTATTGCTAAGGTACCTTTAGCAGAAATGCACGATTTTTCTTCCTCACTTCGGTCGATAAGCCAGGGGCGTGCAAAGTTCAAAATGCAATTCGACAGCTACATCGCTGTACCTTATGATCTTCAGCGTAAGCTCACAGAAGCATACAATAAAAATTATGCTGAATCTACGGCATGATACTCGAAGCTACCGGATGCCAGGCCCGCCGCTCGGGTTGTTGTGAACTTTTCTCATGCACCAGCGGTGGTGATAATCGGTAGCTTTCTTCTTTAATTATACTAATTCAATGCAGTTATTCAGGTATTAGGTTTATTTAGAATTAAACCAGTTCGGACGTGTGCTTTGCAATTTTCACCGAAAATGTTCCTTTCTTAAAATATTTCGTATTAATTTGTTTCCCAAGCACAATCCACCATTAATTCTATACACCTATGCATGCCTATTTTCGCAATCATCAACTGTACCTTGCAGAGAAAGCTGAATGGCTCGATCGTCATGTAGCAAAAACCAGCAAAAGAGCCCTTATGAAAATTGAAAGCTGGAAATTAATTGCAGAATCGGGAGAGCAGGACGAGCAATTGAAACTGGTTAAGAAATTAGTAAAAGATTCTCTGTTGACGCCAATACATAACCGATCGGTGTTGCACAAAGAGGGCTTCTATGTTTCTAATCTAAATAATTGACCTGCGAGCAAAGAGCGTTTTTCTTTCTGCAAAATATCTTTTCAAAGCATCCTCTAACGTGGGGAGTAATATTGCTTTCTCACTTCCCAACACACTATACTTTGGTCGCTGAGCGGAGAGCTTCAGTTCGTCCGAGGTAACGGCATTGATAAACATACTGTTCAAGTTTGCGGCGTTCGCTGTCTCATAAGCGAGATTAGCCCAACTGATGCTGCCTTTATTACTAAGATGCCATATACCCTGTTCATCGTCAATTAACAGATCTAACGTGGCATTTACCAGGTCGGGTACATAGGTAGGTGAAATCAACACATCCTCTGCCACCGTAACCTGTTGCTGCTTTGATAAATTATCCATTACATAATGGACAAAGTTGTACTCATCCCATGGGCCAAAGAAAGCACTTGTACGAATAACCAGTGCAGAAGGATCTGCAGCTAAAACTTTAGTTTCCCCTTCTGCCTTGCTTTTACCATAGACATTCAAGGGATTCACGGGATCACTTTCTAAGTAAGGCTGATTCTTTTCGCCATCAAACACCAAGTCGCTAGAAAAAGTTACCAGCTTAATTCCGGAGTGCTTACAGACCGCCGCCAGGTTTTCGGCTCCCTCTGTATTCTCTCTAAAGCACCTGTCTGCATCTGCCTCCGCCTCATCAACTCTTACATAGCCAGCAGTGTTAATGATCGCCCA
>DASQNW010000225.1:0-14812 GCA_035644775.1 Chitinophagaceae bacterium
TAGACAAGCTACGTATTATGGGGTGTTTGATGATGAGAATTTGGAGGAGGTGCTTACCGCATTACAGATCACCGGCGACTTTAAATTCAAGATCGACAGTTCAAAAAAAGAAGTGATTCTCGAACCTTAATGAAGAACGAATTCAAACTTTGCTGAGGACAATATTGTTCTTTATACTGCTGCAAACAACGATTGTTTAACAAAACTGCCTGCATGATGAAAAAAGCTACTTAAAAAAAAGAAACGGAAAATGCGCTAACATTCTCCGTTCTCAAAAAGCACTTCCTTTCGGAAATACATTCTTCTAACTTTCAAACCTAAATTATGAAAAAATTGGGACTTGGCTTCGCATGCCCGGAAGCCAAATCGCTCATCAAATACTTTTTGATGATAAAGTTTGCCGTATTGTTTGTGTTTATTTTTTCCATTCAGTCCTTTGGGCGAGGTCATGCTCAGGGAAATATTACACTTAACTTAAGTAACGTTCCAATCAAACAGGCGCTCAAGGCCATCGAAGCACAAGCTGCATATCGGTTTGTATTTAAAGAATCCATTTTAGCTAATAGTCACAAAATATCTGTTCGTGTAGAGAACGCAACGCTTGAAGAGACGCTCGAGAAAATCCTAAACAATACTTACTTAACGTATAAGAAGCTTAATAAGAAACTGGTAGTTATCAGTGCAGGGTCAATCGAAAAAGGAAAAGCGTCTTTTGAATTGCCTGTGAGAGGTCGTGTCACCAACAATAATGGTGAGCCGCTTGCCGGCGCTTCAGTATCGGTAAAAGGAACTAATATGGGAACTACCACCGATGCCACAGGCCGTTTTTCGTTGACAGTGCCAGATCAAAACGCAGTGCTGGTCATCTCGTTTGTGGGCTATTTGCCCCAGGAGATACAGGTAGGCAACAATGCTGATCTTGCCGTACTTCTTGAACTGGGCAATAGCACAAAAGTGAACGAAGTAATTGTTGTGGGATATGGTACACAGCGAAGAAAAGCCATCACAGGTTCTGTGTCGAAAGTTGATCTAAAAAGCTTACAACATACACCTGCAACGAATATCTCCCAGGCACTGAGAGGCAGCGTTCCCGGTGTGCAATTTCAAAGCAACGGACGCCCGGGCCAGGGAGGTAATATCCTTATCAGAGGCCAGCGGTCAATTACTGCCAGTAACGATCCGTTGATTGTTTTAGACGGTATCATCTTTAGTGGCAGCTTAAACGATATAAGCCCTAATGATGTCGAATCAATGGAAGTACTGCAAGATGCTAGTGCCGGTGCTATTTACGGTACCCGGGCTGCAAACGGTGTAATATTAATTACTACCCGAAGAGGTACAACGGAAAAGCCAACAATAAACTTCAATACCTATTATGGTGTGCAGGATTATGCACACAAAATCAAAATGAATACACCGGAGCAGTATATCCAAACGCTTTTGGATTATCGCACTCAAAGCGGCCAAACATCCGACCCAACAAAAGTGTTGGATTACCTCCAGCCACTGGAAAGAGATAACTACACAAACGGTAGAACTACCGATCCTTATAAGTTAGTATCGCAGGATGCAACCATACAATCGTATGAGCTTGGTGTTTCCGGCCGCACCAGCAGACTTGGCTATTATTTTTCAGGAGGTGTGACGAAAGATAAGGGCCTTATTTTTAATGATAAGGAAGACCGCGTATCGTTTCGTACAAATCTTGAGGCCAAAGTAACCAACTGGTTCAGAGCAGGAATTACATCTCAGTTTACACAACGTGACAAGTCAGGGATCGAAGCAGGCCGTCCTGCAGATAGCGACTTTGAACAAGGTCCAGGATACGGGACAAGCCCTTACGCAAATTATTATTTGGATGAAGCGAGGACACAACTACGTCTTGGAGTAGTAACACCTGCAATAACAAATCCCCTCTTTCATGCCAGCAGAAATTTAAATGACGACAAGAACTATAATCTCTTTGCTAACATTTATGGAGTTGTTGACATTCCCTTCGTAAAAGGATTGAGTTACAGAATTAACTACTCACCGAATATGCGTTGGGACCGTCAATACACATTCGAACCTATTTATCTCTTGGAGAATCGTCGTGATTCAGGTATAGCCAGAAAGAATACCTCAAATACTTTTGATTATTACATAGAAAATATTGTCAACTATAAGAAAACATTTGCGACTGATCATAGCGTAGACCTTACGCTCTTATACGGCACAAACAGTTCAAAGTTTGACCGTACTAATGCCCGGTCTGAGAAATTTTTTAATGATGCACTCGGCTATAACAACCTGTCACTGGGCCGCATTCAAACAGTTCTTACGGATGCAGTTGAAACACGCGGCATTTCATCAATGGCGAGGCTTAACTATGGATTTAAGGACAGATACTTTATAACATTCACCCAACGCAGGGACGGGTTTTCCGCCTTTGGCCCCAACAATAAATTTGGGGTATTTCCCACTGTTGCTGCTGCGTGGATAGCATCGGATGAAAGTTTTTTGAGGAACAACAATTTGCTGAACTATCTCAAGTTCCGGGCATCTTACGGAAAGGTGGGTAACCAGGGAATTGCGGCTTACTCGACCGTTCCGCGCTTGTCCAATGTATTTCTTCACAATAATGCCCAGGTAGCTTATGTATTTGGTGATGGCGGGCGAACTTCTATCGGTTTGTATCCTTCCAATATTGTTAATAACGATTTGAAATGGGAGACTACCATAACCCTAAATGGCGCGGTTGATTTTGAAATTCTTAAAGGCAGAATAGGGGGTACAGTGGAGGTTTACAATTCCGATACTAAAGATCTTTTACTTGACAGAAGTATTTCGCCAATCACCGGCTTCTCCAGCCTCAGAACAAACATTGGTTCTACAAATAACAAGGGAGTGAATATTTCTCTGAACACTGTAAACGTCAATCGTGGTAAAATCAGGTGGACCACCAATCTTGCCTTCTCTACCAATAAAAACAAAATAGTCAGTTTGGGAGGCGCAGACCTCAATGGCGATGGACGCGAAGATGATGATATTTTAAATGGCTGGTTTATAGGAAAACCCATTAGCTCGTTTTACGACTTTGTATTTGATGGTATTTACCAGGAGGGTGATGAAATGCCCGCTGGGTACAAAGCAGGCTATGTTCGTCTTGCAGATTTAAATAAAGACAACAAAATAGATGCAACTAATGACCGCCAGCTTATAGGGCAGCAGCAACCCAAACAAATTTGGGGGTTAACCAACAATGTATCTTATGGCGATTTTTCCCTGTCAGCACAAATTACAGCAATGACAGGTTGGATTGCTCCTTACATTGGATTAGACCCAAGGGCTAGCTACGCCGTAGGGATCCAAAATATTAATCTAGCCAATAATGGCTATTGGACAGCTGCTAACAAATCCAATACCCGTCCTTCTCTGTTGTATCCAAACTCTTTGCAACATTCCTACTATGCAAGTCGCGATTTTGTCAGGCTGCAAAATGTTTCCCTTTCTTATGATTTCAAAAACCTGTTGGGTCAGGTTGCTTTGAATGTGTCAAGCGCCAGGCTTTATGTGAGCGGTAGAAATTTGTTGACTATTACTGATTGGCCAGGCTTTGATCCTGAAGGGTCGGTTTCGCTTGGTTTCGATAGAAACAGGCAAAGCTACCAGGGGTTTGATAGGTTTCCGATGCCGCGTATGATTGTAGTTGGATTAAACATGGGATTCTAATTTTTCAAACAAGCTTATTTTATGAAACTATACATAAAAACAACGATTTTATTCATGCTGCTTTTTCCAATTGCGTTCAGTTGCAAGAAGAGCATATTAGATGAAAAAGCCTTGTCTTTCTTAAGTCCAAGTGCTTTGAAGGATAAAGCCGCTTACGAAAGCGTTTTGGTAGCACTTCATGCAACCGCAAGAGATGAGTATTTCAAAACCGATGGTAGGGAAAGGTACTCAATGGTGCTCGGAACAGACCTTGCAAGAACTGGTGATCCGGGACTTAATGAGTGGAGAGATTATAATATAGAGATCACACCTTCCAGCAGAACAGCCAATTATTGGTGGAACTGGGGCTTTATTGATTTGTTGCCAAAAGCAAATATTATCATCTCGAATGTTCAGAAAGCAGAAACCATTTCTCAGGAAGATAAAAATGCTATTGAAGCAGAAGCCCGTTTTTTTAGAGCATTTGCTTATAACGCATTAGTGAATATGTTCGGCGGCGTGCCCATCGTTGAACAGTTCATTTCAGAGCCTAAAAATGATTTTGTAAGAGCCAGCAGGGAAGAAGTTCTGGCGTTCGCTAAAAATGACCTGGAGTTTGCGGTGCAACACTTACCTGCAGTTGCGGCTCAACAAGGTCGTATTACCAAAGCCGCTGGTAATCATCTTTTGTCAGAAGTCTATATTAGCTTAAGTCAATGGGATAATGCCATTGCAGCAGCTTCGGCCGTGATCAATAATCCGTCGTACAAGCTGATGCAACAAAATGAGCGTTTTGGCAAATACAGAGATAGCGCTGGCACCAACATTTTCTGGGATTTGTTTCGTGAAGGAAATTATAACAACAGTGCGAACAAAGAAGCAATTTGGGTCTATCAGTTTGAATTTGGAACACTTGGGGGATCGACAACTGCAGGCAATCTTGGTAACGGCAGTTCAGGCAATAATTACTATAGAGGTCTCGCTCGTTGGTTTAGCGCAAAAGACCCGGATAATAAAGATGGGATGACTTCTGGCGGTCCGGTCGCATTAACAACAACCAACAGGTTTGGCGATAAAATCGGAGATACTTTAGTGAGGGGAGTAGGTTGGCTTGCACCTACGAACTACTGGGCCTACAGTATCTGGACCGATCCTAATGACATTAGAAATTCCAATTCGAATATCAGAAGGAAATGGTACTACAATAATCCCAATTCTGCTTACAAGGGACAAGAGGTTACAAAGCACCCTTTCTTAGATACCTTGTTTCATATTAACCCCATGGTAACAAAATTTGAAGCTACAAATCCAGCTGGTTTTGGGCAGCAAGGCGTTAACCTGGATTACTATAGAATGCGATTGGCGGAAACCTATCTGCTAAGAGCAGAAGCTTACCTGGGCAAAGGTGATAAGGTGAGTGCAGCGGCCGATATCAATGCAGTAAGAACAAGAGCCGGCGCAGCACCGGTTGACCCAGGCGATGTGACCATAGATTATATTTTGGACGAACGTGCAAGAGAGTTGTTTCTGGAGGAACCCCGGAGGAGAACCCTTGTGCGCCTCGGAAAATTGGTAGAACGCACAAAATTGTATAATTCGGATTTAGCAGGTTCGCCTGGACAGACACCAATGCCTGGCCCAGGTGCAACTATCCAAACTAAACACGAATTGCTACCCATACCTCAATCTACTATTGCTGCTAATACCGGAGCTGTGTTACAGCAGAATCCCGGGTATTGATAGAATTTTGGAAAATGGCTGTTGAAGGCTGTTTGTAAACTGAGTAAAACATGCTTGTTTACTTTCATCGACTCACTTCAAACAGCCATTTTCTTGTTATTGCCAATGATTCTCCCATACCCTTGACAAGGATGTTGATGATTTAACTGCAAACAGATGTAAGCTGCATATTCATATTTCCTCACAGTGCTATGCGTCCATACTGCATCATAAGTTGCTCGATTCGACATTTTATGTTTCGGGGAAACAAAAGGTAAAGGAGGTCAGTAAAATTCGAGCCTTAGTGTCAAGATAGTTGATGGTTTTGCGCAAATGCCTTATTGGCGATTCATTTTTTATCGATTGATTTGTTCCCGGATAATCATTGGAATGTGAGGCCATGTTCCAGGCATTCAGGAGCAAAATTAGTAAGGCGTTTGTCGGTTGATACCAGCAAATGTGATGCTTGTTTGGTAGTTCTATTGTGTTTCCTGTTGCAGGCACAAAAAGCGACCCTTTTGCAATCGAGAATAAGTGATTTTCGACATGCATGTTGCTAGCCGCTCAGGCACCTGCTAAGCTAATGAACGAAATACTTCCTTTTTGTCTCCACAAAGAAGAATGCGATCGAGGTGCATGAATTCATCAACGATGTTTATGTGGGGTTCGCATGCAAGCGGTTGCATTATTCTAATTCCACAACTCTTACATCGCACAGAACTGACGTAAACAAGGTGCTGGTAAAAGTAGCACCGGGTATCACATCCAGATTTTCCTTTGGTGATGCAACTCAAAAAGATATTGAAATGAAGTGCTGTTTGCTGATAGGAATTCTATTCGTCTTTGCAGGTGTATGCGATGCGCAAAGGCCAGCTGGTGAGTTGCCCCTTGCCAAGACAGAAATACGCTCTGCAGCCTTAAGCGAAGATCGTTACAAGAAAATGCAAAGGGGCATGGCTTCTGGCTGGAATACCTTCAACACGCAAAGCGTGATCAGCCATGTAAAGTTGCCAGAAGGATTGGCTATCAACCTACGGTTCAAGAACAACAACCTATCTGACAACCGTTTCCTGCATGAAAGTTATTTTTCCGAAAAACAGCCGCGTCCCGAACACGTGGTCCCCGGCTATCACGCCTGGGATGGGAGCTACACCGAATTGACCATTAATTGGGAAGGCGCACAATACAAGGTAGAAACAGCTTCAGAGGGCCGAGATTTTGTCGCTCTGGTCACGCCCTTGAAGTTGTCGACTATCAATCAACACCTGGTGATAGAGGCCGCCATGTTATGGAACCGGAGCGGCAGCATTCAAAAGTTGGGCAACGGCCTCTCTGCAAAAGCAGGTAACAACACCTGGCTTGTTTCCACTACAGCCGCATTGATAGATGATCCTCTTCCTTTGAGTGGTCCTTACCTCGCTACGGTATGCAGTGAGGTGATAGGAGTAAGCGCCGGCAGGCAACGTTCTCTGGCTGCTATCAAAGCACTCGTGCAGCAGAAACGAACCGCGTTTGAAACAGAACTCAATAAATACGGACCCCACAAAGAAACCTACCTGGCGCAGCAATCTGTACTAGCCTGGAACACTATTTACGACCCGCAGCGAGCCGCCGTTATAGCTCCCGTTAGCAGGGTTTGGAACAGTTTCTTTGGCGGCCATTTTGTGCTCTTTGATTGGGACACCTACTTGTCTGGGTTGATGGCATCCTGGGACAACAAAGCGCTTGCTTATGCCAACGTAGTAGAAGTAACCAAAACCGTTGACCTGTGGGGGATGGTGCCGAATTATGTGGCGGCGCACGGCCTCGGCTCCCCCGACCGTTCCCAGCCGCCGGTGGGCAGCATGGCAGTGTACGAGTTGTATAAAAAATTTGGTGACAGGTGGCTCCTCGATGCTACCTACAACCGGCTGCTTACCTGGAACCGGTGGTGGCCCAAACACCGTGATACCGACGGCTTTTTGTGCTGGGGCACGAACCCTGTTCCGCCCGATGGTGCCGCCAATACCTGGCAGGGCGCCGGCTACGAAACCGGTCTTGACAACTCACCCATGTACGAAGGCGTTCCGTTCGATACTGTCCGGCACCAGATGCCGCTGGCTGATGTCGGACTGATGGGTCTTTACATTGCTGATTGCAATTATTTGGCGCTGCTTGCCGATGTGATGCATAGAAGTGCCGACGCCAAAGAACTGCGTGAACGGGCGGCGAAGTACAGCGCTTCTTTGCAGAAACTGTGGCACGAAGAAAAAGGCATGTTCCTGAACCGGCGAACGGATAATGGAGAGTGGTCATTCCGCCTATCGCCAACTTTATTTTATCCCCTTATTGCCAAAGCCGCCACTCCGCAGCAGGCTGAAAGAATGGTGAAAGAACACCTGCTCAACGAAAAGGAATTCTGGGGTGAGTGGGTGCTGCCATCCATTGCACGCAACGATAGCTCTTTTACGAAACAGGACTACTGGAAAGGCCGCATCTGGGCGCCGCTTAACTTTCTGGTGTACCAAGGCCTCAAGCAGTACAACTTCCCGGAAGTAGTTAAGGCGCTGGTTGAAAAATCAAATGCTTTGTTGATGAAAAATTGGCGGGAAACGCGTGGGGTTTATGAAAATTACCATGCTTCCGGAGTAGGTCGTCTGCCAGGTGAAGAACCTGGCCGCAGCGATAACTTCTATCATTGGGGTGCCTTGCTCGGTTATATGTACCTGGTAGAAAATACTTCTCCTCAACTAAAAAAGCAGCACCCGTGAAAACATCATTCTTCTATCTATTCCTGCTTTCCTGTGTTCACCATACCGGATGGTCGCAATCAATAGCCAGTCTCGAATTCTTGTCCCTGCATCCAAGGCCTGTAATCGGGAAGAATACACCCGGCACTTTCGACAATAAGTTTGGTTTTGAAGGCGGAACGGTGCGCAAAGTGCGTGGCACTTATTACCTGTTTAGCACTGAAGTTTTTGACACCCCTAAAACAGCAGCGGTGAGGATGGCGATTTGGACAAGCAAGGATGGCGTCTCTTTCCGTAAGCACAGCGTGATTGCCAGTACAAACCGCAACTGGAACGACTCCACCTACCGAATGTCGCCCTGGTCGCCAATGACAGTGTTTGATCCGGAGCGAAATGTATGGAGCGTTTTTCACGTAGGCTATCGCCGAAAGCCAAACAGCACCAACGTCTTCAACATGTCCGGTCGGATTTTCCGACTAGATTCGAAAGTAAAAGGCATCAATGGTATTGCAGGGCCTTACACAGCAGGCGTTTTACTAAACATTGACAAAAAACCAGACTGGTTTGAAGGTCCAGGGGAGATCGTCTCTTTTTACCCATACAAAATTGGAAATGAATGGTGGGGCTTTTACGGTGCCAACAGCGTGCCTGACCACGTGGATGCTAACGGCACATCGAACCCGAATGCAAAGAATATTTTTTACGCAGCATTGGTTAAATCGGAGGGTGGGCTGGCGGACAAGTGGGTGCGACAATCACACCTGAACCCTGTACTGATGGACCCGGAGTTTGTAGAAAACACGGTGGTCACCAAAATTCACGATAGCCTGTACGTGGCCTTGTACGATGGCGCCAATGAACAGGAGATTTCGTACGCCTGCTCCAAAGACGGTATTCATTGGGAAAAGGAACAGCTCATTCGCATTCCAAACGCACCCAAAGCCATCAAGAACACCCGTACACCGCTTTGCCTAATTGATGAAGGCAAGGGAGTGTACACCATTTACTTCACCGCATTTGATGGAGATAATCCTGGCAGGGTGGAGCCGCTCTGGCACGATGGCTACGCCCATGTTTGGAAAATGCAGGTGAAACTGAAAGAAAACAAGATGTAACACCTGGCAGTTGTCTGCTAATTATCATTAAAGATGCATTTCACAAATAAAGAAAGCTATATGAAGCGAACAATGACCATTCTTTTATGCTGCATGCTGTCAATACTTAGTTCAAAAGCTCAAGTCCTTACATGGCAGTTTCCTATCAACCGTACGCATGCCGGTATGCTGCTGGGGAATGGAGTGCAGGGGCTGATGGTGTGGGGCGACAGCACGCTCAATATCACGGTGGGACGAGCCGGTTTTTGGGACCACCGTGGCGGAAATGATTTTGCCAGCCGTGCTTCGTTCGATACGGTAAAGCAATTGGTAGCACAAAAAGACGAGGCAGCACTTCGAAAGTTGTTCACTAACGTTGCGCCACAAGGGCAGCCGAACAGACCGCAGCACTTTAGTGCTGGTGTGTGGAAAATACGGTTTCCGAAAAACTATCGGCCGTCGAAAGGTTTGCTGAACCTCGCTAATGGCAACATCACGATTCAGGTGAAGAACCCTACTGGCAAAATCATTTTATTGCAACTACAGCAGTCCGTACTCGATGAACTGTCGTGGATAGATCTTCCAGCTGAATTGCAGGGGAAAGTGCAGAGTGAAGTAATTCCGATGTGGCAGTGGAATAAGGAAAGCCTGCAATCTATCAGCGTAGCAGCGCCACAAAGCTGGAAACAGCAAAACATCGATGGCTTTACGCAAACAATGCCGCAGGATCTACCGCTAGCAATGGCACAGCGGGTAACACCTACAAGATTGCTGCTTTCTACCAACGTTAGCGACTCGTGCAGGGCCGCTGCCACGCGCCTATTACAAACAGCCAATGTGCCCGCAATGCAGCAGCGCTCGGCACAATGGTGGCGACAATATTGGGGCGAAGTAGCCCGCATCCGTGTTCCAGACCCTGCACTGCAGGAGATGTATGATTATGGCGTTTACAAACAAGCTTGTTCTACGCCACCGCATGGCATTGCCTGTACCCTGCAAGGTCCTTTTATGGAAGAATACCAGTTTCCCCCCTGGAACAACGACTATCATTTCAACATCAACGAGCAATTGATTTACGCACCGGCATTAACCACCAATAGAACTCAACATTTTAAGCCGCTATTGCAGCTTATTGACAGCCTGCTTCCTGTGTTCCGGCGCAATGGTAAATTGTTTTTCAAAAACCCGGCTGCAATCATGTTTCCTCATGCGGTAGACGACAGAGGCCAGGCCATCGGCGATTACTGGGGTGGTACCATAGACCATGCTACTACGGCATGGGTTGCTTTTATGACCTGGCAATACTACGAGTACAGTGGCGATACTACTTACCTTCGCCGGCTCACCTATCCGCTTTTGAGCGGTGCCTTCGAAGGCTTTTGGAGCATGATGGAAAAGGGACGAGATGACAAGGGGAATGTGCAATACAGCTTACCCGTTTCGGTAAGTCCGGAGTATGGCGGCGGCCTGGAAGGAGTTGGAAAAAATTCTTCCTTTCAACTGGCTGCATTGCACCGGGTGCTGAGCATTTTGCCGCAGGCCACTACACAACTGAAATTACCGCTGGATAATCGGTGGGCCGAAGTGCAAAGACTTTTACCTCAATACTCCATTGTTCAAACTCCTTACGGCGAAAGCTCGAAAAACACACCACGACGTATAGGCTTGTGGGAGGGACAGGATCTGGAAATAAGCCACCGCCACCATTCGCACCTGGGGAGCATCTATCCGTTTCAGACAATAAACCTTGCTGATACCGCTCACCAACAGATTGCAATTAAAAGCTATTGGCGCTGGGTGCATACCGGCGCTGGCGGCTGGACTGGCTGGTGCATTCCCTGGGCATCTGTCATTCACAACCGAATGGGCCATACAGAGGCTGCTGTTAGCTGGCTTCACTACTGGAACAGGAATTTTGTAAACGAGGGGCGTGGCACCTTGCATAACGCAACCAACAACGGCATGTCAGTTTTCAATGAACCCAACTGGGCCAAAGAAATAGCCAAAGGAAGAAAGAATCATGAAATCATGCAGCTGGATGCAGGCTTTGGTGCTGTTACAGCTATTCTCGACTTGTTGGTACAGGAAACTCCGCAAGGCATTTACATCATGATGAACCGCCACCGTGATTGGAAAGACCTGTCTTTTGAGCGTGTAAGAACAGCTGGTGGTTTTTTGATCAGTGGTGAGGTGAAAAATGATAAGGTGCAAAGAATTGTTGTCCATGCAGACTTAGGTGGCCGCTTACAGCTTCACCACGGGTTGGGCAAACAGTATTTGCAAAACGGTAAACAACTGTCAGGTGAAAAGCTGGAGCTGGAAATGAGGAAAGGAGAAAGACTCGTATTGGAGCCCATGCAATAAGAACCCTGAAGGCTTGCATTCAGCTGAAGTTTGTATGGAGTTCAATGCAACGCGAGTTTAATATGCCAAGCGAAAACAATGCTTAATAATAAAACAGTCAAAAACTAAATAGCTGACGATGAAGAAATGGATGATGCATTGTTCCTGCAGAATTGCATGGAAGGAGGATTTGCTCAAACTAACCTGCGTGCAAAAAGCTAACAGCATCAGCTCGTTCTTTTCCATTCTTCTTAAAGCGTATTTTTAGATCAGAGACATGAACTCTAAACAACCATGAAGAAATCCCTGCCGCCTCTTTTTGCCTTATTGTTTTTTGTTTCAGGAATTACAGTTGCACAGAAAGTGTACCTGCCAACCGCCACCTCTCTTGCTACAAGACCAGTCCCCGAGTGGCACGGAAAAGCTAAATTGGGCATCTTTATTCATTGGGGATTATATTCAGTACCCGCTTGGGCTACACCCACTACAACACCGGACAAAGTAAAAGACTGGCGCCACTTCTACAAGCACAATCCGTATGCGGAATGGTACCTCAATACGCTGAAGATTGAGGGCTCACCTACACAATTACGTCACAAAAAACTATACGGCGAGAGCTTTGATTATTATTCATTCGCTGACACACTTTCTCGTAATACAGCCAACTGGAACGCAGATTCGTGGGCAGAAATTTTTCAGAACATTGGTGCACGGTACGTAGTATTGACCACAAAGCACCACGACGGGTATGTGATGTATCCATCAAAAGTAATCAACCCTTTGGTTGACCAACATGTTATTACCAGCAAAAGAGACTTTACAGGAGAGCTGGCCCGCGCCGTGCGTAAACGCGGCCTTAAGTTCGGGACTTATTATTCGGGTGGGCTGGATGCAACCTTTTACAGAACTCCTATTACCAATCTTTGGCCGGATCTATTTGAAAGCATGCCGAAGTCTGTTGCTTATAGCGCCTATGCAGATGCACATTATTTTGAACTGATACACCGCTACGCACCGGACATTTTATGGAACGACGTGAACTATCCAGAAAATGGTGACCTGCCGGGGATTTTTGCAGAAGCCATCAACGCCAATCCTGACGTTGTAATGAATGACAGGTGGCGACGTTTTAATGATTTAACCCATTTTACCACACCCGAATATGTCATCCTCGACAGCATCACCAAAAGGAAATGGGAGACCTGCCGCGGCATCGGTTATTCTTTTGGTTATAACCAGGTGGAAACAGCTGCACAATTGCTTTCTTCAGATCAACTGATAAAAATGTTTGTAGACATTGTAAGCAAAAACGGCAACCTGCTTATCAATGTTGGGCCTAAGTCTGATGGTACCATTCCGGAAAACCAACTAAAACCATTGATGGACTTAGGGAAATGGTTAAAGAAAAACGGCGAAGGTATCTTTGACAGCAGCCCCTGGACAAAAGCCTCTCAAATACTTGATGATAAAACAGAGCTTCGGTTCACCCGGAAAAACAATGCCTTATATGTATACTTCCTAAATATTCCCGCAAACAGAACCATTACGATTCAAGATTGCAAACTGGAGAATGGTGCAAAAGCAGTGCTGGTCGGCGAAAAGGAAGAAGCAGTTCGTCTTACGAGCAAGCAAAATTCTGTGCAATTAGAGTTGCCGAAAAAGCTTTCTTTTTCAAATGTGTTTTTGGTGAAAATCACAGGTGTGAAGGATTGATGCAGCATCCTTGCACCAAAAGAAAATATTTCCTTCAGTATTTTACATATTCCCCTAGCTAAAATCCGTGCGCCACAAAATACAGTAATCAATAACAGCTTTCTATGGCCAAAGCGAAGCCCATTTCATGGTCACAGGACCAATTAGCCCTGCTTCCAGCAGCGGCGCTTCAGCAAAGGGTTTTTGCCAGGCGTTTGGCAACTTTGTAATGTTGCTTCGCATCTGCCGGTACTGCCTGGGATTTTTTGCATCGGCGATTAAACTATTGTTGATTGAGTTAACGACTTCAATCACCAGGTTGTTTATACCAGGTTTCAATTCCTCCTTAAGAGCAAATACATGACTTGAGTGCCAATGCTGACCCAGCCGTTTTCCATTCAGGTATACATCGGCTATCTCCTTAACATTGTTGAGCGCCAGCAAAAGCACGGCGTCTTTGTTCAAACCATCGGGCGACACTTCAAAACTGTTATAGTAAGTGGCCTGACCTGAAAAATATTTGATGGCGGAATCATTGGATTGGTGCCAGGAATGGAGCGATTGCATCGTTTCTGCAACAGGCGTATTCCCCTTATGTTCAAATCGAACCTCCCATGGACTTTTCAGCGCTAATGATTTGACATCATTTGTCTTTGCTATTACCAGTCCTTTTGAGGTATACAAAAGATCTTTAGCTGTACTTGCAGTTGCCGGAAGCGGTTTAGTGGCAATTGGCTTTTGAAAAATTATAAAGGCTGATCCGTGTGCTGCCAAATGCAATGGGATGGTGATACCGTCTTTTGTGTTGGTGAATGCTGGAATCAAAACGGTGTTTCCGGTTTCCGCAATCCACCATTCCGGCTGTTTGCCTTTCACCCGAAAGGTGCAGTTGCCCGTAATTGGCTCTTCCTTTTTGTTGCGGATGAAATAAATATCAGCATCAGCAGTACGGCGATGGATGTAATCAATGGAATCAGATGAATTGTCAGTTTTTAATTGCACATCAGGCGTGATGCCTTTTTGCCGTAGAACTTCCCGTACTGTTTTTCCCCAAACAATTTTTCCTTTTCCATACACCTGTTCCTGCAACTGCGCACTATCCACCTTTCCCCATAGCTTGGCAGCCAGCGACTGTATTTGCCGATCAGAAGTTTGTGGGTTAGATAAACTGTACGAACGCTGGGGCTTCGGCCCAATGATGGTGGCGCCGGCGGCGACCATCTGTTCCAGTTTCTGTAAAACAGCCGGGTTCATTCGTGCCTCCTGCGGTAATACAAGCACTTCGTAAAACTGTCCGTGCGGTAAATAAATGCGGTTATCCCTTACCGTCATTTTATTGACAATAACATCTGTATTCACCACATCATAATCGTAACCAAGTCCAAGTGTGGCAGGTACATGTTTCGGGGGTACGAAATTCGGCGCTTCATCGCCATAATAAAAAGCTACATCACCAACAAACTCACCTTGCTGCAGCAAATAACTGCAGCGTGCCAGGTAATGATGAAAGCCTTCCGACTTAGGCCACCAGCCATTGGTGGTATT